>NZ_QSDY01000029.1 GCF_003463825.1 Veillonella sp. AM51-8BH | reverse complement strand
ATGGCTATGAGGATCCACCTGTTCCCATCTCGAACACAGTAGTTAAGCTCATAAACGCCGAAAGTACTTGGCTGGAGACGGCCTGGGAGGATAGGAAGCCGCTGATTAAGCTAAAGGCACACCTGAGGGTGTGTCTTTTTTTTATGTATGGCTTCCTATCCTCCCAGGGTACCTGGTAAGCAGGGCAGTAGAAGATGGAGAAGCGAAGCGACGACAGATTCACTGCATCGCTTAGTTCGGAGCGTAAGATGGACATGTAGCGCAGCTACATAGGTCCATCCACAGCGACGAACACCCAGTATCCTGGAGCTAAGAACCGTACATAAGAACTCGCTGATTAAGCATCCTGCGGCTAGTGGGAGAAAACAAACTCTCCCCATATGGTAACGCGGCACGACGTGCCAATGTTACCGAACCGTAAATCAGTTGAGTAACACTACATTATGTAAATACAAGCTTTTTTAAGTAAAATATAAAAGAATATATAAAACAATATATATAGCCCTATAAGCAACTTCAAAATAGCTTACAGGGCTCTTTTTTTATTCATATCAATTAATATAAATTAATTTATACAAAAAAAAGAGCCACCTAAGCAGCTCTAAATTTATTATTCTATACCAACCATTACATTGGTAGCTTTGATAACAGCATATACTTCTTTGCCTACTGTTAAGCCCAATTCTTTAACAGATTGAACTGTAATATCAGCAGTAATGATATTATCGTTACCTACATTAATTTTCACAATTGCATTTACGGCACCTTCTTGAATTTCTACGATAGTACCTTTTAATTGGTTTCTTGCGCTTAATTTCATATTTGGCTCCTTATAAGAATTATACAATATATTCAAATTTATATTTATTATATCATTATATATAAAAAAGGCCATGATGTATATCACATCATGGTTTTTTATGCATGGAGCGGGCGAAGGGAATCGAACCCTCCTCTCAAGCTTGGGAAGCTCGCATTCTACCGATGAACTACGCCCGCATGATGAACATATTGTATCATACTATAATATGTTCATTCAAGTGGAGCTTGTTTATATACTCAATACCTATAGTAGTATCTGTATTGTACTGATATAAGAATAGATGTATAAAATAATGAGGAAGGAGGCATATGTATGTCTAAGATTTATAAAATCCATAAATGGTTATCTATAGTTTCTGTGATATTTTTCTTAATGTTCTGTATTACAGGGCTTATCCTCATGTTCAGAACTGAATTAAATGCGTGGGCTCAAGGGGGCACGAACCATACCTCATCTTCAATGGCTATGGGGCAAGAAGAGACACCTATTTTTGATTATGCTGATGAAGGGGCTCTACTAGTTAAGGCAAAATATCCGTCAAAGGATATTTTAAATATTTCTCCTGCCATGGGTGCTTCACATCTTTTACGGTATCGTATTATTGAATCATCAGCTACCGTAGCACCTCCAGCACGTATGGGTATGGGAGGGGACTATGCATTATATAATCCTGAAACAAAGGCTCTCATTACTACCCATCATGAAACACCTGCTCATCCTTGGGTTCGAAGTGTATTACATACGCTTCATCAACTACATACAAGATTAGATCTCGGAAAAACTGGGATTTATATTGTAACAATTTTATCTTTTTTATGTGCTTTATCGATTATTTCTGGTATTTTCTTATATGGTCCATTTCGTAAAAGTTTTGCAAAATCTGCAGTATTGTCAAATCATATGAAATTAAGTTCATTGCATCGAGAGTTTGCAATGGTTGCTACTGTATGGGGATTTATCTTATGTATTACAGGTGTATGGATAGGTGGATTTTTTATTGCCAATGACAGCTATAATGCAGATGTACTACATACTGCAAAGCAAGAGCTTTCATCGGATCAATCCGAAATTTTACAACCATCCGAAGCTATTTCTCGCATTATTAAAGCTTATCCAGATCGTCAGCTTATATCTATTGATTATCCATCCAAATTTAATGACCATCACTATGCATTTTATTTAGGTGCTGAAAATGATGATGATCCTGCTATGTTTTTGGGACAGCCTGTCTATGCTAATTTACATACTGATTCTGTTAAGGATATGTATTCTACAAAAACAATACCATGGTATTTTACTGGTATGACTACAATGATTAATCTCCATATTCATAATCATAATACAATGGTGCTTAAAATATTATGGGCCATCTGGGATATAGTTCTTATTATAGGTATTATAACAGGCATTATGATGACTATTATAAAGAAATTTGTTAAATCTCGTGCTATGGAATCTAAAGCACCCGTTGAGTTACAACATGTTTGGCGTAAACCTATCTTTTATAGTATTTTAGTTCTCCTAGGTTTTATTGTGCCTCTTTGGTCTAATCCAATCACAAATAGTATAGCTGCCATTTGTTTAACCATTCCACTTATTGGATTCTTAATTTCTTTGATCAGAGGGAATAATTATTAATCAGTATTTTATTAGCTTACTCCATCAGTATAAGTATGTCGCAAATGTTTGATTACTCTAGACCTAATCCGCATGGTTCATCATTAGTTTATTGATTATTTTCGAACTGAAATGATATAATAAATTTAAATAAATGATTTTTATGTATAGAATTTTGTATTTATATTTATAATTGAGAAAGTGGTAGTTACTATGAATTATATAAAAGCATTTATTCAGTCTGAATCATCTGGCGGTATTATGCTCTTACTTGCCGCTATTCTTGGTGTTATAATAGCAAATTCTCCTTTAGCAGATCAATATTTTTCCATCATGCATGTATACTGGGGACCAATGGATATATTGGAATGGGTTAATGATGGGTTAATGGCACTCTTTTTCCTCTATGTAGGGCTAGCAATTAAATCAGAAATGATTTCTGGCGAATTGAATACAAATTCAAAAAGAGTATTACCACTCTTAGCCGCTTTTGCAGGTGTTGTTACACCTGCTTTAGTATATTTCTTAATTGCTGGTTCTGTTCCTGAGTATACACATGGCTGGGGGATTCCAACAGCTACTGATATAGCATTTGCTATAGGCGTTATTATGATGCTTGGCAAGCGTGTATCACAAGCTATGAAAGCATTTCTTTCTGCCTTGGCAGTTATAGATGATTTAATTGCTATTATTGTTATAGCTATCTTCTATGGGGCAGGTGTTGATTTCCCATACTTGATTGGTGCGGCTATTGTAACCGGTGCATTGTGGTATACTAATAAACAGGGATATGTTAGACCTGTATTATATGGTGTATTAGGTGCAGCTCTCTGGTACTTTGTATTAAAGTCTGGCGTTCATGCAACTATTGCTGGGGTTGTGTTAGCTATGACAATTCCTGCAACAGGTAAACTTGATGGTGAAACAGTATATCCTATGCATAAATGGGCAGATAAACTGAAGCATTGGGTTAATTTTTTAATTATTCCTTTATTTAGTTTCTTAAATGCAGGGGTATCCTTTGCTGATGTTTCAGTAGATCATTTATTCCATCCTGTTGTACTAGGCGTTTCATTAGGCCTTATTTTAGGTAAACAGTTTGGTATTTTCTCTGCAGTTTTCGTTTTAGTTAAATCTAAGATTATCAAGATGCCTACTAATACAACATGGCCAGAGGTTTATGGTACTGCCATCGTTTGTGGTATTGGTTTTACTATGAGCTTATTTGTAGCTACATTGGCATTTCCACCTGGTGTTAATCAAGAAATGGCTAAAATTGGTATCTTTATAGGTTCTATTATTTCTGGTTTATTAGGTGCTATAGTTTTAATTTTGGCATATAAAATAAGAACTTTTAAGCATAAATAATGAACGTATTATATTAGGAAGGAATTATATGGAACGGATATTTGTATTTTTACGTTCTCCTGGTTCGGCGACTGCTGTTTTACTAGGAGCTACACTTATTGCATTAATCGTAGCAAACTCTCCATTGGCGACACAGTATATGTCACTTGTTAATTTGAAACTAGGTCCACTAACAACTATGGAGTGGGTAAATGATGCATTAATGGCGATTTTCTTCCTCTTTGTTGGGTTAGAAGTAAAGCGTGAATTGGTAAGTGGCGAGCTTAATACGAATGCAAAGCGTATTATGCCAGGTATTGCTGCATTATTTGGTGTGTTAGTACCTGCTATTATTTATTATCTTATTGCAGGCTCTAGTGAAGTGTATGTTCATGGTTGGGCTATTCCAACAGCGACAGACATTGCTTTTGCTATAGGTGTTATAACTGCATTAGGATCTAGAGTTCCTAACTCTATGAAGGTCTTTTTGACCGCCTTAGCTGTTATTGATGATTTGATTGCTATCATCGTTATTGCTATATTCTATGCATCAAATCTGAATCTTTTCTATTTATTTGGTGCCGTTGTTGTAACGGGTTTATTGATTTACTGTAATCGGTCTGGTTATGTTAGATCTTTATCCTATATCATTCTTGGTTTGATTCTATGGTATTGTATACTTCGCTCTGGATTACATGCTACTATGGCCGGTGTAATCTTGGCGATGACAATTCCAGAACGCGGTAAGATTGGTCGTAAATATGTTAGACCAATGCAACATTGGGAACATTATTTATCTAACTGGGTAAGCTTTGTGATTGTTCCTATTTTTGCTTTCTTTAATGCCGGTGTAAGTCTTGCTGGATTCGGTGTAGCAGATTTAACACATCCTGTTGTTTTAGGTGTTGCACTAGGCCTTATTTTAGGTAAACAAATTGGTATCTTTGGTGCTATGTTTGGGATGATTAAGTTAGGTATTGTACCTATGCCAGCAGAAGCTAACTGGAAATTTATTTATGGTACCTCCATTGTATGTGGTATTGGTTTTACTATGAGTATATTTGTTTCCGTTTTAGCTTTTGATCCAGGTCATGCTCAAGAGATGGCTAAAGGTGGCGTATTAATAGGTTCCATCATTTCTGCCGTTATTGGCTATACTTACTTACGCATTATTGGTGCTAAGCGTAAGGAATGCCATATAGGTGTATATCATAACTGTTAAAATTAAATAGTTATTATAAAAGTCTCCATTATTGACTGTCTATATAATCAAAACGTAAAAACTTTACTTGATTGGGCAGACTATAATGGAGATTTTTCATTGCTATACTATATTTCTATGATATATATGTAGTACTAGATTTGAGATATAGTTAAAAACGTGCATTATATATGCATTTTTTGTATTACTATCTCGATATGGTTTATAGATTATTTAAAACTGTATAGTATACTACTGATGTAAGGTGAGGTGTATATGGTTAAGAAAATAATTATCGCATGTACGCTTGTTTGTATGACTACAATGGTATCTTCCGTATCATTGGCAAAAACGATTGATCGGGGACAACGGGGGCACCATGTTAGCAAGGTGCAAACCATGTTAAAGCATCAAGGTTTTTTACATGATTCTGTAGATGGTATTTATGGTCATAATACGGAACAAGCTGTACGGAAATTTCAAAAGTCAAAGGGACTCGCTGTAGATGGTCGCGTTGGTCCTAGCACGATGAATGCTTTAGAAAAGATGGAGACTCGTTATGGTGGACATGGTACAGAATTAAGTCATAATGGTGTGCCAAATAAATACTCTCGAGTTTTAACTATGCAAGCTAGTGCTTATTCTGCTCAAGATCCTGGCAATGGCAATTATACGGCTACAGGTAGTCGCTTAAAGAAGGGCATCGTATCTGTAGATCCAAAATTAATTCCATTAGGTACGCGATTATACATTGAAGGTTATGGTTATGCTGTAGCTGATGATGTTGGTGGCGCTATCAAAGGTCATAGAATTGACTTAGCTTATGATTCTCGTTCTGAAGCATTGCAGTTTGGTCGTCAAACTGTGAAGGTTTACGTTTTATAATAAAAACTCTCTAGTACATATAATAGTGTAATAGACTATAAGGTCTAAACTTACAGTATTATATGAGGACTAGAGAGTTTTTATTTTGCCGAATTATAATGTTTCTATAACCTCGAATATTCGGAAATTATGGTATAATAAACACAGATATATTTGAAATAACTCATGACATTTGTTACATGAGTGTAATCAATAGTTATATGATGAATGGTAAAGGAAATTCTATGGATAAAGTACGGCGTGTGGAACGCATGGTGGCAATGACTAAATTGTTAGTTGATTCACCGCAAAAATTGATTCCTTTAAATTATTTCTGTGACTTCTTTGGCATGGCAAAGTCTACGGTTAGTGAAGACTTAACCTGTGTGAGACAGTCTATGGAGCATTTTCAGCTTGGTACATTAGAAACCGTAGCTGGCGTAGCAGGCGGAGTGCGTTTCATTCCTCATCGTAAGGGTGCTCAAGCTAATGATATTTTACGAGATGTGCAAACTCGCTTGATGGAGCCAGACCGTATCATTCCTGGTGGGTTTATTTACATGTCTGATATCTTATATGATTGGCATGTAATGACACGCCTTGGAGAAATCATTATGACCCGTTTTATGGACCGCAACCCTGATTATATTCTGACCGTTGAAACAAAGGGGATTCCTTTAGCTGTCATGGTAGCACGAGCTTTCAACAAACCTCTCGTCATTGCTCGTCGTGATAGTAAGGTAACAGAAGGATCCGCTATTAGTATCAACTATGTAACAGGATCCTCTGGTCGTATTCAGACCATGACGTTAACAAAGAGAGCGATTCCTCCCAATGCTAGGGTTTTAATTATCGATGATTTTATGAAAGCAGGGGGCACAGCAAAAGGTCTTAAAGAACTTGTTTTAGAAATGAGTGGTGTCGTTGTTGGGACCGGTGTTCTTGTAGCAACGGCAGAGCCAAATCCAAAATTAATCGATGATTATGAATCATTATTTACGTTCTATGGTATTGATGAAAATACAAAGAAAATTAACATAGAACCAGTATTTGATGAAGAATAAACAATTAATATTAGATACATTATAGTTAGATATAATGACTTTATATCGCATATTGGACAATGGGCTAATATGATGTAAGTACTATTAAAAAGTCAGATATATGAGAGATAACAGATAGGAGATTACTATGAATATTGCAAGCCTTATTTTAGCTGCTGGTAAGGGCACGCGCATGAAGTCTAAATTGCCAAAGGTATTGCACAAGGTTGGCGGTAAGGCGATGGTAGAGCGCGTTCTTGAAACGGTTCAGTCTATCGGTACAAATCGCGATGTGGTTATCGTAGGCTTTGGCGGTGATGCTGTTCAAAATTACTTGGGTGACCGCGCTGAATTCGTTCGTCAAGAAGAGCAAAATGGTACAGGTCATGCTGTAAAAATGGCTCAACCAGTGCTTGGTGATTATGATGGTACTATCTTATTACTTTGTGGCGATACACCACTTGTTACAAAAGAAAGTTTAGAAGCACTGTTAGAAGAACATAAAAATTCTGGTGCAGCAGCGACAATTTTAACAGCTCATATGCCGGATCCAACAGGTTATGGACGTATTATCCGCAATGAAGCAGGTTCTGTAGTTCGCATTGTAGAGCAAAAAGATGGTAAACCAGAGGAATTAGCTGTTCAAGAAGTTAATACAGGCATGTATGCTTTTGATAGTAAAAAATTATGGCCTTGCTTAGATCAATTATCTGATGATAATGCACAAGGTGAATTGTATATCACTGATGTAGTTGGTATTCTTGTAAATGATGGCGACAAGGTAAGCGCGTATATGACAAAGGACTTTGAAGAGTCTCTAGGCGTAAACTCTCGCTTGCAATTAGCGGAAGCCGAAGCTATTTTGAAACATCGTAAAAATGTTGAGCTAATGACAGCTGGTGTTACTATTATTGATCCAGCCAATACATATGTAGCTCCAGAGGTAACAGTAGGGGCCGATACAATCTTGCATCCTGGCACAATCCTCGAAGGAAATACTGTCATTGGTGAGCGCTGTGAAATTGGTCCACATACTCGTTTGACGAATGTAAAAGTAGGTAATGATACGATTATTCACTTCACATATGGTCATGACTGCGAAGTAAAAGACGGTGTAGATGTAGGTCCATATGTTCACTTGCGCCCTAATACCGTGCTTGGTAACAAGGTCCATGTAGGTAACTTCGTAGAGGTTAAAAACTCCAATGTTGGGGAAGGTACTAAGTTCCCACATCTTTCCTACATCGGCGATAGCGACGTAGGCTCTGGTGTTAATATTGGCTGCGGTACGATTACTGTAAACTATGATGGTAAAGTTAAACATCGTACTACAATTGGCGATGGCGCTTTCGTAGGCTGTAATAGTAATTTAGTAGCTCCTGTAACAGTAGGTAATTATAGCTATGTAGGTGCAGGTTCTACCATTACTAAAAATGTACCAGATAAGGCGTTAGCCGTAGGCCGTAGCAAGCAAATTGTGAAAGAAAATTGGGTAACTGATGATACTTTCAAAAAGAAATAAAAAAATATTATAATTTTTTAACACAATTAGGGCAAAATAGTATACAATAAAAAGGCAATAGTGTGTATCTGTAATGGATGATTATGGATAAGTAACCAGTATAGGAACAAATGAAAGGGTAACAAAATGGCATTTGAAGACGGCAAAAAACTTAAAATTTTCACAGGTAATGCGAATCCTGCATTGGCAAAGGAAATTTGTGATTATTTAGGTTTGCCTTTAGGTGAAGCATTTGTAGGTCGCTTTAACAATGGCGAAGTACAAATTATGATTGATGAAAGCGTACGTGGCAAAGATGTATTTATCATTCAACCAACTAGCTATCCTGTAAACGACAATTTGATGGAATTAATGGTTATGGCTGATGCGTTAAAACGCGCTTCTGCACGCCATATTACTGCTGTAGTACCTTACTATGGCTATGCTCGCCAAGACCGTAAGACTCGTGGCCGTGAACCAATTACTGCAAAATTAGTAGCAAACTTGATGCAAACTTCTGGTATTACACGTCTTGTAACAATTGACTTACATGCAGGTCAAATTCAAGGCTTCTTTGATGTGCCAGTAGATCATTTATATGGTGCATCCATTTTAGCTAAATACATTAATGAAAAAAATCTTGAAGATGTGATTGTTGTATCTCCAGACCTTGGCGGTGTAACTCGTGCTCGTGATTTGGCTGACCGCATCGGTGCGCCAATCGCAATTATCGAGAAAAAACGTCCTGAACCAGGCGTAGCTAAAGTTATGAACCTTATTGGCGATGTAAAAGGTAAAAACTGCATCATCGTTGACGATATTGTAGATACAGCAGGTTCCCTTGTAGAAGGCGCTAAAGCATTAGAAGAATTTGGTGCAAAATCTGTTATGGCTGCTGTTACCCATGCTGTATTAACAGATCCAGCAAGTGAACGTATTGCAAACTCTAACATTAAAGAGCTTATCGTAACAAACACAATGCCATTACCAGAAAATTGCAAATTAGACAATGTAACTCAATTATCTGTAGCTCCATTATTGGGCGAAGCAATTATGCGTATCTTTCATGAAGTTTCAGTAAGTAATTTATTTGATAAATAATAGGTGATTCTTGAAATTAGTAGTAGGCCTTGGTAATCCAGGCAAGCAATATGAAGCGACAAAACATAATATTGGATTTATGGTTATCGATGCCATTGCCGATAGCGTACCTCACACGCCTTGGAAAGAGGAACAACGTGCAGAGGTGTGCAGTATTACTGTAGATGGTGAGAAGGTATTGCTTGTAAAGCCACAAACATTTATGAATGCCAGTGGTGAGTCTGTCGGTCCCTTGATGCGGTATTATAAGATTGACCCATCTGATGTGTATTGCATTTATGATGATATGGATTTACCGGTAGGCAAATTACGTATTCGACCAAATGGTAGTTCTGGTGGGCATAATGGGATTAAATCCTTGATTTCCCATATAGGCACAGAAAACTTTCCGCGTTTCCGCGTAGGCATTGGCCGTCCATTACCACAATGGACTGTCATTGATCATGTGTTAGCACCATTTAGTGAAGAATCACAAGAGAAAGTACAAAAGGGTATCAAGAATACTGTGAAAGCTGTATTAGGTACTTTAGAGGTGGGCATCGATAAAGGGATGAATCAGTTCAATCCTAAGCGTCGTCCGCAACGATAAATAACATGCATAAGGGCATGAGTCTCATTGAGATTCATGCCTTTTTTACGAGGTAAATATGAGTAATCAAGAAAGAATGCCTTTTGTAGAGGCCTTAGAATCATATAAAAAACAACATTTTGTCCCTTTTCATACACCAGGCCATAAGATTGGTGTAGAAGCACCTCAACTACTAAAAGACTGGATGGGACCGGCACTACCCTATGACTTAGGTGTTATGTATGCCTTAGATGATTTACATGAACCTGAAGGGGAATTAAAAGAGGCTCAGGACTTAACAGCACGGTTATATGGAGCTGATCATTGTTGGTTCTCCATTAATGGTACTACTGCTTTGATTGAAGCGATGATTATGGGCACTGTAGGTCCTGATGAAACGATTATTATTCCTCGAGAAGCACATCGTTCCGTTATTAGTGGCTTAGTGTTATCTGGCGCCAAGCCGGTCTATATGGATTGTCAATTTGATGAGCGTTGGGGTATTCCTTTAGGTGTATCGTTAGATGATGTCGTTAAAACCATGGATGCACATCCAGAAGCAAAGGCTATCCTCTTGGTGTATCCAAACTATTATGGTGTAGGTGTCGATATTGTAAATATTGTGAAAGAAGCGCATAAACGAGGTATGATTGTTCTTGTTGATGAAGCGCACGGCCCTCATTTACCATTTTCAAATACATTACCTATCGAGGCCATTGTAGCAGGTGCAGACTTAGTGGCACAGAGCACGCATAAATCGGTAGGCTCATTAACACAAACATCGTGGCTATTAGGGCAAGGTGAAAGAATTAATAAACGTCGCATTACACAAATGCATCAAATGTTACAAAGTACAAGTCCAAATTATATCTTTTTGGCATCCTTAGATATGGCGCGTCATCAATTGGCTACAGTAGGTGAAGACCTAATTCGTCGAACCGTGGAATTGAGCTTATATTTACGTAGTGAATTACATAAGATTTCTGGTATTACTACTATGGAATACAGAGACATAGAAGATCGAGTGGTAAACTATGACTGTACCAAGGTACTCATCGATGCTAAAGAACTAGGTCTTACAGGTGTTGCATTTGAACGGATGTTACGAGAACATCGTATTGAGGTGGAGTTAGTACAAGCTCATCATGTACTAGTACTCATTACCATTGGCGATACAAAAGAGTCAATAACTGCTCTTATTCAAGCAGTACGGTCTATCAGCGATACGGTGTTAAGTACATCTCATGAATCAAATGATACGAAGGATGAGAATTTGCAAAACCTTAGCAAAGATTCAGCTTTATTGCCTGAGCCTATTGTAAGAGTAACGCCTCGTAATGCTATGTATGCCAATCGGGAGCAAGTACGGTTACAAGACGCACTTCATCGTATGGCAGGAGAGACAATTGCTTATTATCCTCCAGGGATTCCTTGTGTAGCAGTAGGTGAAGTGATTAGTGAGTCTGTGTTACAATATATAGAGAATCGTAAGGCTCTAGGTTATGTACCGAATGGGGCTGATGATATGACATTGGAAACAATTTGGGTGTTACAGGAGTAATTATGGGGACTTTAATCATACTAGAAGGTGGAGATGGCAGCGGTAAGGCTACACAAACTAAACTATTAGTAGAGCGATTAACCAAGGAAGGTCATGCAGTTAAATCTGTAAGCTTTCCAAATTATGATAGCGGTGCTGCTATGCCTATAAAAATGTATCTAGCTGGAGAATTTGGCAAAGATGTGCATGATGTAAATCCTTATGTGGCAAGCTCCATGTACGCTATCGATCGCTTTGCTTCCTTTAGAACTGATTGGGAACAGTTCTATACAAATGGGGGCATCATCATTGCAGATCGTTATACGACATCTAATATGGTGCACCAAATGGTAAAATACGACGATCAGAAGGAACGTACTGCATTTTTAGATTGGCTTGAAGACTTTGAGTTTAATAAATTTGGCTTGCCTACACCTGATGCAGTATGTCTCTTAGATATGCCTCTTGAAGTGAGTGAAGCCCTTATGGCAGAGCGCACTGGTAAAACGGGAGGTAATACAGGGGATATTCATGAAGGAAATCATCAGTATTTAGTAGCTGTTCACGATGCTTATGAAGAGCTAGTAGAACGCTATCAATGGCACCGTATTCCATGTGCTATTAAAGATGGTGCTGGTCAATATGGGTTACGTACCATAGAAGATATTCATAACGATGTATATCAAGCAGTAGTAAATCTACTACCTTAGGATAGGGCGACTCTTTTAAAAGTCGCCTTTTTCTTATATAATATTAATATTGAGCATGTATTGATAGGAGGGGCTATGACATATTTTGATTCTATAATTGGTCAAGATTCGATCAAGGCACACCTATCGGAACTTGTAAGTCGTAATGCATTACCGCATAGCCTTTTGTTTTATGGTGAAGCAGGTCTTGGCAAGCTAGATATGGCCATAGGTCTAGCGTCTCTATTGTTGGGACGCCAAGTATTTTCTCAACCAAAGGGAGAAGCGTATTTAGCAGATGTAAAAGAAGCACGTCTTGCCAATGGTGAGACGGAAAAACGCATCGAAGCAGAAGGTTTACCTATCTATATGGATAAGGGAGATGCCTTTTGGATTCGCCCTATGAAGACGACACTAAAGGTAGAGCAGTGGTATTCATTATTGCAAGATCATCTGTCAGTAGCGGGGAATGGTAACCGTGTTGTCATTGTGGAGGACTTTCACACGGCCAATGCAGTCATGGCAAATGCTATGCTAAAAACCATTGAAGAACCACCTGAGCAGGTATATTTCATTATTATTACGAACAAGATTAATACTGTATTGCCAACCATCATTTCAAGATGTATGGGCGTAGGATTTAACAGTGTTGATATAGATACGATTCGCACAGCCCTCGTAGAGCGTGGCATCACAGGTGATATTGAACAAGCTTTATTAGCCGGTCATGGTAATCCGCAGTTAGTAGAAAAATTGGCTACGCAAGGTCGCATTGAAATGCTTGAGTTAGCCGTTAAGGTAATGGACACCCTTGCCTTTGAAACGCGATGGTTTTCTATGATTTCCTTAGCTTGTGAAAGTTTGCCTCGTGAAAGCCTATCAGAGTTGATGCACTGGTTGCGTCTCGTAAGTAGAGATATGATGGCTCTTAAGATGGGTGCACAAGATGGACAATTACAAGTACCTATGTACAAAACTCAATTATTACGATTATTACCGCGCTGGTCTATGCAGCATTGGCTAAGGTTATTACCGAAACATTGCAAGCAGAACGGGCTTTGCGTTTACATATAAAAACCGCTCTCGTGGTGGACGGTCTTTGTATCGCCCTTCATGATGCTCGGGAGGAGGACTAAATGCTAACCATAGTTGGCGTACGCTTTAAAAAGGCCGGGAAGATTTACTATTTTCTGCCTGAACAATTAGAACTATCCGTTGGTGATGGGGTTATCGTTGAGACGGCACGTGGCGTCGAATACGGTACTGTTGTGATCGGACCTAAAGAGGTCTTTGAAGACACTGTTGTAGCTCCTGTTAAGCCTGTTATTAGAAAGGCAACACCAAAAGATTTAAAACAAATCGAGAAGAATAAAGAACGGGAAGAAAAAGCCTTTGAAATTTGTCTCGAAAAAATTGGTAAACGTAAGTTACCTATGAAACTTATCAATGTGGAATACACATTTGATATGAATAAAATTATATTCTTCTTTACAGCGGATGGTCGTATCGACTTCCGTGAGCTTGTTAAGGATTTAGCCACCGTATTTAGAACACGTATTGAGTTACGCCAAGTAGGCGTTCGAGATGAGGCTAAGGTTCTAAATGGTATCGGCGCTTGTGGTCGACCGTTATGCTGTTCTAATTTCTTAGGTGATTTCACACCAGTTTCTATTCGCATGGCTAAGGATCAAAATTTGAGCCTAAATCCTACGAAAATTTCTGGTGTATGTGGTCGCTTGATGTGCTGCCTTAACTATGAAGATGATTTATATAAAAAGGGTGGCGACCTATATGTTAAGAAGGAACGACCTCAAGCTCCACAAGATGTAGCACCTCCTGGGATTGGTAAAGAGGTCGTTACCGATGAAGGTATTGGTAAGGTCTTAAAGGTAAATCACCATAAACATACAGTGAAGGTACAGCTCGAAGCAGGCCGTACTATCGATTTGAAATGGTCCGAGGTGGCATTGCCTGATGAATGATCAAGAACGACTTGATGATTTAATTATCGATGGCTTACAAATTTATCAACGGACGGATATGTTTCGCTTTTCCTTTGATGCCATTGCACTCATTCACTTTTGCCGTTTCAATGGTCGTAAATCCTATGTTGACCTTGGCACGGGAACAGGTGTTATGCCACTTATAGGCACATCCCTAGGGGCAGGCCATATAACGGGTATTGATATTAACGAAACCCTTATCAAGTTAGCTCAGCGCAGTGTAGCGCACAATCATAAAGAAGATGTGGTAACTATGGTATGTGGCGATTATCGGCACATGTCGTATCGCGATGTACAGGACAAACCCTTTGATGGTGTTATTGTAAATCCTCCTTTTTATGATTGTGAAAGTGGGGAAAAGCCCATTTCTGATGAAAGAGCTGTAGCACTTAATGATGAACATACATCGTTACAAGAGGTTCTGAATGCAGTGCGGTCCTTTATTAAGTGTAAAGGGCGATTGTGGATGATTTACAGTGCTAGTCGTTTACAATATGTGCTACATGAACTGGAAGCCGCTAACTTTCAAGCTAAACGAATTCGGTTTATCCATGGCATGGTCGATAAGCCGGCAAAACTTGTATTAATAGAGGCTCTCTATCAAGGCCAGAAGGGCCTTGTATTAGAATCACCACTCATCGTTTATGAGAAACCAAATGTGTACACAAAGGAGGTGTCCTCTTGGTATGAACGATAATGAATGGGGCACCTTATACTTGGTGCCTACACCGATTGGTAATTTAGAAGATATGACGTATCGTGCAGTTCGTATCTTGGGCGAAGTAGATGCTATCGCTGCTGAAGATACGCGTCATACGGGTATATTATTAAAACATTTTGATATTAAGAAGCCTTTGATTTCGTATCATGAACATAATAAGGAAGAAAAGGGTACTTATATTATGGAGCTTTTATTAGAAGGCCAGTCCATTGCTTGCGTTAGTGATGCAGGCATGCCGGCTATATCTGATCCAGGGGCTGACCTAGTAACGAAGGCTATTGAAAAAGACATAACGGTAGTACCATTGCCTGGTGCTAATGCGGCACTGACCGCACTCATTGCATCTGGCTTAGATACTAAATCCTTTACTTTTGCAGGTTTCTTACCGAAGCGGGGTAAACATCGAGTTGAAGAATTACAACGACTTTCACAAGTAACGGGGACCTTGATGTTTTATGAAGCACCCCACCGATTGCAAGAGGTCTTACAAGATATGTATGAAGCCTTTGGGAATCGATCCATAACGGTGGCAAGGGAATTGACGAAGAAGTTTGAAACCTTTGTGCGCACCGATTTGGAAAACCTTGTAAATGATTTGGATCAGCTCACCTATAAAGGGGAATTTGTTCTCATCGTAGGTGGCGCTGATACGATTGAGTCCGATACTAGTGAAGTTTCGGGTGAACCAGTATCGTATGTAGATGCTGTACAAGCCCTTGTAGATACAGGGATACCTAAGAAAGAAGCAATTCGCCAGGTGGCAAAACGTTTTAACGTTTCCCGCCGGGATGTATATAATATTGTAGAACGTTAAACCTTCCCATTCGAAGGTTAGAAGGAGACTCATCATGGGAGACACAAAAAAAACGTATTATATTACGACACCAATTTATTATCCAAGTGCTAAGTTGCACATTGGTCATACCTATTGTACATCTGTAGCCGATACAATTGCGCGCTTTAAACGCTTAGCTGGCTATGATGTGCGTTTCTTAACTGGTTCTGATGAACACGGTCAAAAAATTCAACGCGCTGCAGAAGCACAAGGTATTACACCTCTTGAATATACTACAAATATCGTAAACGGCTTTAAAGCATTGTGGGAAAAAATGCATATTTCCAACGATGACTTCATTCGTACTACTGATGAACGCCATGAGAAGGTAGTACAAGAGCTTTTCACTAAAGCGTATGAAAAAGGCGATATTTACAAGGCTGAGTATGAAGGTTGGTATTGTACACCTTGTGAAACATTCTGGACTGAGCAAAAGCTAGGTGAAAATCATACATGCCCAGATTGTGGTCGTCCTGTAGAAAAGGTTAAAGAGGAAAGCTACTTCTTTAAACTCGCTAAATATACAGATCAATGGTTGAAATTTATCGAAGAAAACCCTGATTTTATTCAACCTGAATCTCGTCGTAACGAAATGATCCAATTCGTAAAACAAGGACTTGAAGACTTAGCTGTATCTCGTACATCCTTTGACTGGGGTATCAAGGTACCATTTGATCCTAAACATGTCGTATATGTTTGGTTCGATGCATTGGTAAACTATATTAGTGCACTTTCTCCATTTGATGGTGATGGTGAATTATATAAAAAATACTGGCCAGCAGATCTTCACTTAGTAGGTAAGGAAATCGTACGTTTCCATACAATTATTTGGCCTATGATGCTCATGAGTCTTGAATTGCCATTACCTAAAAAGGTATTTGGCCACGGTTGGATGATCGTTGACGGCACTAAAATGAGTAAATCCTTAGGTAATGTTATCGATCCTATTCCATTGATCGATACATATGGGGCAGATTCCTTGCGTTATTATTTATTGAGTGAAATTACACTTGGTAATGATGGTAACTTTACATTGCCTAACTTTGTGACAAAAATTAATGCCGACTTATCTAACGATTTGGGTAACTTGTTGAACCGTACCATTGCGATGATTGAAAAATACCATGGTGGTGTGATTACAAAATGCGATGATATGGATGATTTGGACCGCGATGTATCTACACTAGCTGTTCAAACTGCAAAAGATTTTGAAGCGGCTATGGAAAATATGGAGCTTAATAAAGCGATTAAATCCGTATGGGCCTTTATTGGTCGCATGAATAAATACATTGATGAAACAATGCCTTGGGTATTGGCTAAATCTGAAGATGCTCATGATAAAGAACGCTTACAATCTGCTATGTATCACTTGGCAGAAGCATTGCGTATTATTGCAATCTTAGTAAGTCCTGTTATCCCTGTAGGTGCTCCAAAAATCTGGGACCAATTAGGACTTGTAGGCTTTACAGATGCTACTCTTGAGGATGCAAAAGTCTGGGGCTTAATTCCAACAGGTACAAAGGTTGTAAAAGGTGATCCTATTTACCCACGTTTTGAAATTCCTGAAATGGTAGAAGTTGTTGTGGAAGAGAAGGTTGAAGAATCTGTAGACACATCTAATATTCCACCATTAAAAGAAAACATTACGTACGATGATTTTGAAAAATTAGATCTTCGTGTAGCAAAAGTTGTAAGCTGTGAAAAGGTTCCTAAGTCCAAGAAATTATTGAAATTCGTATTGGATATCGGTATTGAAGAACGCACAGTATTAAGCGGTATCTCTCAATATTATGAACCAGAAACTATGGTTGGTAAAAAGGTAATTTACTTGGCTAACTTGGCTCCTAAGAAGATGATGGGCATTGAGTCTTATGGCATGATTCTATCTGCATCTGATTGGGAAGAACATTTAGAGGTAACAAATATCGAATCTTTACCAGCAGGAAGTGTGGTTAAATAATGAAACTCTTTGATTCCCATGCTCATGTAAATGACGGTCGTTTTGACAACGACCGTGATGAGATGTTACAAGCTTGCTTTGATGCAGGCGTAGAATACATTATGATTCCAGGGGTCGACCGAGGTACTGTTGAATCAGGACTAGCTTTGGCGGAACAGTATGATCGTTTATATGCCGCTGTAGGTACACATCCTCATGAGTCTAAAGATTTTACAGAAGAAGACTATGAGTTCTATAAGGATCAAGCCCTTAATAATGATAAAGTACGTGCAATCGGTGAAATTGGCTTAGATTATTACTATGATTTTTCTGACCGTGAAACACAAAAACGCGTATTCATTCGTCAATTAGAGCTTGCTCGTGAAGTAGATTTACCAATTATTATTCATGACCGCGATGCACATGGGGATATTATGAATATCTTGCGCAATGAAGGTAAGGATAATTGGGGTATTTTCCACTGTTATTCTGGTAGCTGGGAAATGGCAAAAGAAGCTATTAAATTAGGATTCTACATATCCTTTGCTGGCCCTGTGGTATTCCCTAAATCTACAAACCTTAAAGAAGTGGCTAAACAAGTACCATTAGATCGAATTCTTATTGAAACAGACTCACCATATTTGACACCACCACCATTTAGAGGCCGTCGCAATGACCCAAGCAAGACTCAGTTTGTAGCAGAGGAAATTGCTGGCCTTAAAGGTATGGATGTAGATGAGTTCTGTGAGATTACTTATAATAATGGTAAACGTGTATTTGGTATTGAATAATTTTGATGTTAGTCAACATAAATGCTGGTAAATAAAATATTGTAAACGTCTAATGGCATTGTTCTAATTCTTAGGATATCTATTCAGAATCATTAGAATCATAAATTATAAAACGCGATTCTCCCTTAGCGGTGAGAATCGCGTTTTTCTATGGTATACTAAAGTATATTCATACTGAACTATAGTAAGTCGAGGTTAGTAGCATGAAACGTATTGCATTTATAGATTTAGGATCCAACTCCGTTCGTTTTGTCATTTATGAGATTTCTAAGACCGGTAGTTATCGTCTCATATATCAAGAAAAAGAGAGTGTCCGCTTAAGTGAAAATATGTGGGGCACTCATGAGTTAACAAATGAGGCAATGGAGCGCTCTCTGCGTGCTTTAAAAGGCTTTGTTCATATGGCTGACGCTATGGAGGTAGATACCATAAAAGCTGTTGCTACGGCTGCAGTACGTCTAGCTAAAAATGGAGATGCTTTTATTAAAGCTGTAAAAGAACGAACTGGTCTTAATTTAGAATGTATTGCTGGTGAAGAAGAGGCTCGCCTCGGGTTCCTTGGGGTTATTAATACGATTGGGCTCAAAGATTTTATTATCTTTGACTTAGGTGGTGCTAGTACAGAGGTAACGCTAGTAAAAAATCGACATATCGTGAAAGCTGTTAGCTTACCTATAGGGGCTCTAACCTTAACAGGAACCTATCAAAAAGGTGATGAGTATACTCCTAAAGAACTAGAGAAGATGACGAAGGCCGTAAAGAAAACCATTAAGGAACATACGTGGCTTCAAAATATAAAACTACCTCTATTAGGTATAGGTGGTACAGCTCGTAATATTGCTAAAATAGATCAACGTAAACTATCATATCCTATTACGAAGCTACATAATTATGAACTACCATATCATAGATTTCACGAAATCTTGGAAGATGTAAAAGGTAAATCCTTAGAGGCTCGTAAAAAAATTAGTGGTTTATCATCGGACCGTGCAGATATTATCATTGCAGGGCTTACTATTGTGGATGAACTATTTAACTATGTAAATACTAAGACACTCGTTGTGGGCGGTTGCGGTTTACGGGAAGGTTTGTTTTACGATTATTATGGAGAAAATTATTTGGGTGGAAATTCAATTATCGAAGATATTTTAGTCCACTCTGCGGAAAATGTGCTGCTAGGTATGACAAAGCATGAGCTCGTGCATGCTAAGTATATTACGAAATTAGCTACTACTTTATATGATGCATTAGAGCCACTCCATAAGGCCGATAAGAATTTTAGACGATGTTTGATTGCAGCGGGACTGTTGCATGATATAGGCAAACGAGTTAACTATTATAGTCATGCCCGTCATGGCTGCTATATGCTCGTCAATAGTAATTTATATGGTATTTCCCATGTGGAACAAGCTTTTAGTGCATTTTTAGTGATGAACTCTCATGGATTGACGCCAAAGGAATATAAAAATTTCTTATATGGTAAATTATTAGATCAAGAGCAACGCTTATTAGGCAAAAACTTTCCATTATTTTAGCCATAGCAGAGGCTCTTGATGAAAGTCATGAACAATTTATTAAGCGGTTAGAGGTAAATATTAAATATACGAGTGTAGTTATAAAGGCATTTTACCTAGAGGGACGCGATGTAAGTGTCACAAAAACTGCTGTAGAAAAGCTTTCAAAATCTTTCAAAAAGGAATTCAAGAAAATATTAGAAATAGAGTGGCATGAATCTCGTAAGGAGGCATAATGGCATTACCAAAAGCATTACGATATGCGGTGTTACATGTGGGCTCCAGTAGCATGAGCATTACCATATTAGAATATAAAGGCATAGACGATGTACGTGTTATCGATTATGCAGCGCGAGAAGTAACCTTTGGGGAAGAATTATTTCAAACCTCTCGGTTGAGTTTTAAAACAATTGAAGAAATCTGTCATATTTTAAAAGGATATAAACAATTAATGGCCGATTATGGCGTGACTCGCTCCAAACTATATGGTACGACAGTAATACGTGAGGCTACTAATCGTCGTAGTATTTTAGATCAAATTTATATTCAAACAGGGATGCGTGTTGAGGTCATCGATATGCCGAAAGAGGTATATTACAAATACGCCTTACTATATTACAAGATGACACATCAATACCATCTAACTGATCCTACAAAGGCTACATTATTCTTAGATATTACATCTGGTGGGGTCGGTTTAACAGTTTGGCGTGGTGAAAGCTTACTGTTCCAACGCAATATGCATAGTGGTTCCTTACGTGTTATGGAGTCATTTAATCGAAATCAACGATCTTCTATATCATTTCCAAGGGCTATTACGGAATATTTACATCGTATGATTGGACCACTCCGTGAAGAACTACAAACCTTTAATATTGATAGTATTGTCTTATCTGGTGACGAAGCGCAATATATGACTCATTTAATGGGAGAAGAAAATAATAAAGAAGATATCATTACTGTTGAGCCAGAACGATTTAAAGGTCTTATTAATTCTTTTGATGGTGTAACTGCAACAAAGTTGATGAACCGTTATAAATTACCTGAATATAAGGCTAATATTTTAATGCCTACCATGATTTTATTTAATGAAATTATTACGGCTATAGGGCCGAAATCTTTAATTTTTAGTAGCTTTTCATTCTCTCAAGGCATTAGTTGGTTCTATGGGGTAGAGTCAGAGAATAATCCATTTATGTATCAGTTGCGAGAGCAAAATGCACAGTTAGCCCGTGCTGTGGCCGCCAGATATCATACAGACCGTATTCATGATGCGGAGGTAGAAAAGTTTAGCGCTTTATTCTGTAACGCTTTACGCCATAAAGGCTTACCGGAACGATGGGGATATTTATGTCGTATAGCTTCCATTCTTTGCTCGGTTGGCAAGTTTGTAAATTTACGAAATCATGGGGAGCATGCGTATCATATCGTAATGGGGACCGATATATTTGGGCTTTCAGAAGAAGAAAAACAAGTAGTAGCTAATGTTGTATATTACCACTACAAGGGAACACCAAATGATGACGATGCGTATTTCAATGCATTAACAGAATTACAAAAAATTCAGGTTACGAAGCTAGTAGCAATTATTCGTGTTGCTTGTGCACTCGACGCGGGGAGCAATCAAAAAATCTCTGATGTAACATTGGAAGAAAGAGATAATGTACTATATGTATTCTGTCGTACTAATGAGGATATCTCCTTAGAATGGTGGACCTTTAATCGCGATTCTGAATACTTTACAGAGGTATTTGGTATGGAAATCGTACTAGTAAGGGGAGGGGATCGTCATGTTCAATAATGCAAAGTATTATTTTAATCGTGAATTGTCTTGGTTAAAGTTTAATCAGCGCGTCCTATTAGAGTCTATTGATACAAATACTCCGTTATTAGAACGACTCCGATTTATTGCCATTGCTAGCTCTAATTTAGATGAGTTCTTTATGATTCGTGTGGCTGGATTACGTCATCAAGTTGTGAATGGCATTGTTAAGTACGATGCGGCTCATATGGATGCTAAGGCACAGCTAAAAGCTATTGATGAGTCTGTACAGCGCCTCGTATCGATGCAAAGTACATATTTAAAGAATGTATTGTGTGAATTAGAATCTCATGGATTTTATTTTACCTATCCAGATCAGTTAGACGTAAAATCAAAGGCTTGGTTACGGCACTATTTTGAAGAACATATCTACCCGGTTGTAACTCCTCTAGCCGTTGACTCTGGACACCCATTTCCATTTTTAACAAACCATACTATTAATGCCATTGTACGTATTTTTCAAGTATTGCCAGATGGTACAAAAGATTATAAAATCGCAATTTTACCAATTCCGTCTGTACTAAATCGTATCATTGAAATACCTAGCCGTAGCAATAAGGAACATCGCTTTGTATATTTGGAGGATGTGATTACCTACTATGCTATTCAATTCTTCCAAGGTTATGGTATAGAAGATTTTATGGTGTTCCGTATAACTCGTGATGCGGATTTAGAAATTGATGAAGAAGAAGCAACAGATTTGCTTTCTGAGGTAGAAGCATCTTTGCGTCGTCGACGTCGTGGTGATGCGGTACGATTAGAGGTTTGTGGTGATGTAAAGGATAATCTGTTAGACTTTGTACTCACCAGTGTTGAATTAGAGCCAAAGGATGTATATCGTATAGATGGTCATCTTGATTGTCGTATGTATTTTGATTTCTGCAATTATCCAGGTCTAGATCATCTTCGTTATGCTCCATTTGAACCTAAACTTCCTAGTGAATTAGTAGATCATGAAGGAGAAAGTCTATTCTCTGTCATTGGAAAGCAAGACTTATTTGTTCACCATCCTTTGAGTCTTTTGCGGTGGTAGAACAATTTATAGCACAAGCAGCTACGGATCCAGATGTATTGGCTATTAAACAAACATTATATCGCGTCAGTGGCGATTCGCCTATTATAGCATCGCTTATAAAAGCAGCTGATAATGGCAAGCAAGTAACCGTACTTATGGAGGTTAAAGCACGGTTTGATGAAGAAAATAATATTCATATGGCACGCCGTCTAGAAAAGGCTGGCTGCCATGTTATTTATGGCTTGAAAGGACTTAAAACTCACTCCAAGATTACCATGGTTGTTCGCAGGGAAGATGCGGGTATTAGGCGTTATGTTCACCTAGCTACAGGTAACTATAATGGCAAGACAGCACGAATGTATACGGATTGTGGCATATTCACATGTAATGACGAATATGGCGACGATGCATCTCGCTTCTTCAATTTAATTTCTGGTTATTCCGATCCTCCAATTTGGAATAAATTTATTGTAGCCCCTTTAAATTTGCGGGAAAAGATAATGGAATTGATTGACCGTGAAATCGAATTCGCAAAACAGGGAGAAGAGGCATATATCATTGGCAAAATGAATTCCTTGCTCGATAAAGAAGTCATTGCTAAACTATATGAAGCTTCTGCTACAGGTGTTCGTATTGATCTTATCGTTCGTGGTATCTGTACACTACGGCCTGGCATTGCAGGTGTTAGTGATAATATAACGGTTCGTTCCGTCGTAGGGCGTTTTTTAGAACATCATCGTTTATTCTATTTCCGTAATGGGGGGAATGAAAGTCTATTCCTATCTAGTGCAGACTGGATGCCGAGAAATTTAAATGAACGTGTAGAACTTATGATTCCTATTGAAGATAAACGGCATAAGGAGCGCGTTAAAGGTATTTTAGATTTATATTTAGAAGATACTTTAAAAGCTCATATTATGAGAGCAGATGGCTCGTATCGTAAAATTAATGATAGAGAACATCCAATTTCTGCTCAAGAGGAACTTATGAAAGAAGCTATTGCTGGAGAACACAAGGAATCGATGACCGTCATTGAGCGTTTACAACCAATGTTTAAGATGAATAAATGATGAAATTCACACATAGTGTTGAATGATGAATTTTAATACATTTATATAATACTGAAAAAGCCTGTTTTTACAGGCTTTTTTGCATGTATACATATTTAAAAATGAGATAAAAATGAAGTTTTCTGAATATGTAGAAAATTTTGGTAACAATTGAAAAACACATAAAAATA
>NZ_QSDY01000028.1 GCF_003463825.1 Veillonella sp. AM51-8BH | reverse complement strand
GGGGAATTGAGTCTAAAAGTGTCTAATGATAATAGATTTCAAATTGATATATAGCACAAATCCGCATATTATATATGCTTTATAAATATTATAAAAAATGAGAAATTAAGAAAATGAGTATTGAAAAGTTTCGATATCTTTGATATACTACATTACAGATAGAGTATCTGAATTATAAAAGATAAACATTAAACAATAATTTTCAAGTGAAGGAGGAAATACTCATGGAAAAATACGTATGCGTAGTATGTGGTTGGGTTTATGACGAAGCTGTTGAAGGCGTAAAATTCGAAGATCAACCAGCTGATTATGTTTGCCCAATTTGCGGTGTTGGTAAAGACCAATTCGAAAAAATGTAATTGACTTACCAAAAAGACTATCTTGAGTCCGCTTAAGATAGTCTTTTTTATTTGACAAAGCACTATGTCATGTTTATAATATTATGAGTCGAGGTAAGATTATGAAACTGCAAGTAGAGCAAGCAAAAGAACATATAGGAAAGAAATTTCCTTATAGCTATACGATACCATCCTCTGAGCTTGGTGACGTAACTGCTTTTCCTTGGAGCCGTCATGATATAACCATTAATGGTGAGTTTTGGTTTGATGGTCAAAATTACATCGTTCAAGGTTCGATAGAGTCTAAAGGCGCTTACGAATGTTCTCGTTGTTTAACTACAACAGAGCAAGATCGTAAGGATTCCTTTGAGGAAATCTTTAGTGACTCTAGAGAGTCTACTGAAGATGTGATTCCTTTCGATGGAGAGGAAATTGACTTAACTGAACTAATTAGGGATACATTAATCATCAATGAGCCCTCTCAAGTGTTATGTCAGGATGATTGCAAAGGATTGTGCGTTCATTGCGGAGCAAATTTAAATGTTTCACCTTGTTCTTGTGAATCCTTTGTGGTGGATCCTCGATTTGCAGAGTTACGTGCTTTGCTTGATGAGAAAGATGATAGATTGTCCTAATGATTGTACTAAGGAGGTGCAGAGAATGGCAGTACCTAAGCGTAGATTGTCTAAATGCCGTCGCGATCGACGTCGTGCTAATTGGAAATTGGAAGCTCCTGGTTATGTAGCATGCCCACAATGCCACGAACCTATGATGCCTCATCGTGTTTGCCCTACATGTGGTCACTATAAAGGTGAGCAAGTAGTAGCTAATGCTTAATATGTGAGCTAAAAAGACGCCTACTGTAGTAGGCGTTTTTTTTTGTATACTTTTAGTAATATATAACTTAATATACTTGATATGCATTAGTCAGTGCCATTATTTTATAGTAATATAAAGCTGTAGAATAGTGGCATTTTTTTATACTTTTATAAACAAAAAGATACTTAAATATAAAATAATAACTATATTTGGTATATATGTAGAAAATCTGTTACTATATGTATGAAAAGCCTTGCCAACAAGGGAATTATTGTATATACTTAGGATGTAATATTAATACTAGGTCATAAAAGGTGGTCCCATGAGTCGGTTAAAGAAGCAAGAGCGCCAGAAGCAGTTACAAGAAAAACTGAATATTACGCCATTTCTTACTGATGAAGAATTGGCTACGCATTTTAATGTAAGTGTGCCAACGATTCGTCTGGATCGTCTAGAGTTGGGCATTCCTGAATTGCGTGAACGCATACGCGTCATGGCTACAGGTCAATCACAAGAAGCGGTAGAACATGTACCGTACGAAGTGGTTGGTGAACTGATCGATGTTACGGAAGGACAACAAGCCTTATCAATGCTACGTACTACTTCTGACATGGAAGATCGATTTGGATATGTAGAGCCACAGTATTTATATGCTCAAGCAAATTCCCTCGCAAAGGTAGTCATGGGGACTACTGTTTGTTCTGCGGAGGTTGGAAATATAAAATATAAAAACCCAGTTGGAGCTGGTACTAATTTGGTGGCAAAAGCAGAAATTGTGCGTCGCCGTGGTAATAAGTTCTTTATTTGGGTCATTATACGAGATAAAATAAAAGAAGTATTTCGCGCAAAATTTATTATGGAATCCGTAGAGAATAGGGTGTAGATTATGAAAATTGCAATAGACGCCATGGGTGGCGACTTTGCTCCATTGGAGACTGTACTAGGATCTATTGAAGCCGTACGAGCAAATGAACACATTGAAGTGGTGCTCGTCGGCGATGAGCAGCAAATTTTTAATATATTAGAAGCTAGGAATGAAGCTAAGAATCCATGCATTTCTGTACATCATGCCAGTCAAGTTATCGGTATGGATGAGCATCCAGGACAAGCATTGCGTAAGAAAAAGGACGCATCCATTGTGGTAGCAACATCTTTAGTTCGTGATAATGTTTGCGATGCCGTGATTGCTCCTGGTAGCACAGGTGCTGCTGTAGCAGCTGCATTGTTTGGCCTCGGTCGTATTAAGGGGGTTGATCGCCCGGTTATTGCAACCCCGATGCCAACAGTTAGTGGTATTACTGTTATGTTAGATTCTGGTGCTAACTCAAATTGTAAACCAAAACATCTTGTACAAGGTGCATTGATGGGTTCTGAATATGCAAAACTTTTATTAGGTAAAGAAGAACCTACAGTAGGGTTATTAAATATTGGCGAAGAAGCCACTAAGGGGAACGATGTCGTTCTAGCCACATATCCAATTTTGGAACGTATGAAAACTATTAATTTCAGTGGTAATATTGAAGGCCGTGATATTCCCAAAGGGGTCGTAGATGTTGTTGTTTGCGATGGTTTTGTCGGTAATGTGGTACTTAAATTCGCAGAAGGCTTGGTAACAGGTCTTACACAATTAGTGAAGGATAGCATTATGGCAGGTAGTATTTTTGCCAAAATTGGTGCTATGCTTGTAAAGCCAGCTTTAAAAAAGATGGCAAAACGCTTAGATCACACAGAAAATGGTGGTGCTCCACTCTTAGGGGTTAACGGGGTGTTTATGATTGCTCATGGTAGCTCCAAAGCTAAAGAGATTAAAACTGCTATTGAAATTGCTAGTGATTTAGTAGAACGTAAAATTATTCAACACATAAGAGAAACAATGGATATTGAAGGAGCCTTGAAGTATGACTATGATGAGTAAACCGGTTGGAATCATTGGTACTGGGAGCTTCCTTCCTGACAATGTAGTAACAAACTTTGATCTAGAAAAAATGGTTGATACCAATGACCAATGGATTAGAGAACGTACTGGTATTGAGGAACGACGCATTGCACCGGAAGGTATGAATACATCCTATATGGCGACTGAGGCAGCAAAAAAAGCTATGCAAATGGCTAAGGTTAGTGCCGAAGATATAGACGTGATTATTTTTGCTACCTTAACACCGGATATGATTATTCCTTCAGCCGCTTGTGTATTACAAGCGAATTTAGGCGCTAAGAATGCAGCGGCCTATGATTTACAAGCTGCATGCTCTGGCTTTGTATATGGATTGATTACTGCAGCTAGCTATATTAGCTCCGGTTTATACAAAAAGGTGCTCGTTGTGGGCGCTGAAATTCTCTCCCGTCGAGTAAATTGGAAGGATCGTAGTACAAGTATCCTCTTTGGTGATGGCGCTGGTGCCGCAGTAGTATCTGAAGTCCCTGAAGGTTATGGGATTAAAGGTGTTGATATGGGTGCCGACGGTACTGGTGGTCCATCTCTTTGTATTCCTGCAGGTGGTACAGCCGTAGTTGCCAATGACCAACGCATTGAAGAAGGTTTAACATTCATTCATATGGATGGTTCTGAAGTATATAAATTTGCTGTTAAAACGATGGGGCGTACTGTTTTAAAATCTTTAGAACGAGCTGGAATGGAACTTAATGAGTTGGATTTCTTCATTCCACATCAAGCAAATATTCGTATTATTGATTCGGCTGCAAAACGCTTACATATGCCGATGGAAAAAGTGTTTGTTAATTTACATAAGTATGGTAATACATCTGCCGCGTCTGTAGCGATAGCTTTGGACGAAGCTAATCGTGAAGGGCGTTTCAAACGCGGCGATAATGTTGCGTTTGCAGGATTTGGTGCAGGCCTTACATGGGCTAGCCTTGTCTTGAAATGGTATTAAGGAGGACACATCAAGATGATTAAGACTGACATTTGTGATTTATTGCAGATTGAGTACCCAATCTTACAAGGTGGTATGGCTTGGCTCGGTACTGCAGAATTAGCGGCAGCTGTTTCCGAAGCGGGTGGCCTTGGTATCATTGGGGCTGGTCATATGCCTCCTGATATTTTCCGTAATGAAATTCACAAATTAAAAGAGCGCACAAACAAACCATTTGGTTGTAATATTATGCTCATGTCTCCATTTGTTAAAGAAGTTATGGAAGTAGTTGTGGAAGAACGCGTTCCTGTAATTACAACAGGTGCTGGTAATCCTGGCGTGTACATTCCAGCTTTAAAAGAAATCGGTACTAAAGTAATCCCTGTAGTTGCTTCCGTATTACTTGCAAAACGCTTGTTACGTGGTGGTATTGATGCAATTATCGCAGAAGGTACAGAATCTGGTGGTCACGTAGGTGATATTACTACTATGGCATTGATTCCACAAGTAGTAGATGCTGTAGATGTTCCAGTTATTGCAGCTGGTGGTATTGCTGATGGTCGTGGTATGGCTGCAGCCTTTGCATTGGGCGCTCAAGCAGTACAAATGGGTACGCGCTTCGTATTATCTGAAGAATGTATTGCTCATGAAAACTACAAAAATGCAGTATTGAAAGCAAAAGATCGCGCTACAGTTATGACTGGTTTAACAACAGGTCACCCTGTACGTATCATTGATAATGCATTGGCACATAAATATAAATCCCTTGAATTTAGCGGTGGCTCTAAAGAAGAGTTAGAAAACTTAGGTGCAGGTACACTTCGCAAAGCTGCTATTGATGGTGATGTAAAAGAAGGTTCCGTAATGATCGGCCAAATCTCTGGTATGTTAACAGATGTTAAACCATGTGCAACTATTATCAAAGATATTATGACTGAAACTGAAACTGTAATTAAAAACCTTCAAGGTCTTGGTAAATAAGGAGGCCCTTATGAAAACGGCATTTGTTTTTCCCGGTCAAGGTTCCCAAAAAGTAGGCATGTTACAAGATTTGTACAATGCATATCCTATTGTGAAACAACGTTTTGAAGAAGCTGATGAAGCACTTGGTTACTCTATTACCAAATTGTGCTTTGAAGGTCCTGATACTGAACTTGTTAAAACAGCTAATACACAACCAGCTATTTTAACTGCATCTGTAGCTTGCTATGAAGTCCTTAAAGAGCAAGGCTTTACACCTGATATCGTAGGTGGTCATAGTCTTGGTGAATACAGCGCTCTTGTAGCAGCAGGTGTATTGAACTTTAAAGATGCTGTGTATGTTGTTCATAAACGCGGTGAATATATGCAAGAAGCTGTGCCATTGGGCAAAGGTGCTATGGCCGCAATTCTAGCTTTACCTCGTGAACAAGTTGTAGAAATTTGTAAAGAGGTTAACGATTCTGTTGGTTCTGTACAAGCAGTTAACTTCAACTGCCCAGGTCAAATCGTTATTGCTGGTGAAACAGCAGCGGTAGAAACTGCAGCAGAAAAGATGAAAGAAGCTGGTGCAAAACGTGCTGTTATGCTTCCTGTAAGTGCTCCATTCCACAGCCGTTTGATGGAACCTGCGGCTCTTCGTTTAAAAGAAGAGTTGGATAAAATCCAAGTGAGCGATGCTCAAATTCCTGTAGTAGCAAATGTTACAGGTAAAATTTTGACTAATGCAAACGAAATTAAAGAGTCCTTAGTTACACAAGCTGCTAACCCTGTATTGTGGGAAGACTGCGTAGCTGAAATGGTTAACTTTGGTGTAACTCGATTCGTTGAAGTAGGTCCTGGTAAAGTACTTACTGGCTTTACTAAAAAGATCAATAAAGATATGGAATTAGCCAATGTTGAAGACATTGCATCCTTAGAGAAAACGCTTGAATTTTTGAAAGGGGTTCGATAAAATGCATTTAGAGGGTAAAGTAGCCATTGTAACTGGCGCATCCCGTGGCATTGGTCGCGCTGTAGCTATCAATTTGGCAAAATCTGGTGCTGATGTGGTAGTTAACTATAGCGGTAGCGAAGGTGCAGCTCAAGAAACTGTTGAAGCTGTACAAGCTTTAGGCCGTAAAGCCATTAAAATTAAAGCCAATGTAGCTAATGCTGATGAAGTTGCAGCTATGGTGGAAGAAGCTCACAAAGAGTTTGGTCACATTGATATTCTCGTAAATAATGCGGGTATTACGCGTGACGGTTTGTTGATGCGTATGAAAGACGAAGATTTTGATGCTGTTATAGATATCAACCTTAAAGGTGTATATTTAGTAACTAAAGCAGTATCTAAAATCATGATGAAACAACGTTCTGGTCATATTATTAACATGACATCTGTTGTAGGCGTTATGGGTAATGCCGGTCAAACTAACTACGCAGCTTCTAAAGCTGGCGTAATTGGATTCACTAAATCCTGCGCTAAAGAATTAGCGAGCCGTGGCATTACTGTTAATGCTATTGCACCAGGATTTATCAATACTGATATGACTGACGTATTGCCAGAAAAAGTTAAAGAAGCTATGGTTGCTGAAATTCCATTGGGCCGTATGGCTGATGCTGAAGAAGTAGCAACAGTAGCAACATTCCTTGCTAGCGATTTTGCTAACTATATTACAGGCCAAGTCATCAATGTAGATGGCGGTATGGTGATGTAGTTTCAAAATTAGACTATATATAAATACACTTTGAAAGGAGGTGAACCACCAATGAACACTTTCGATAAAGTAAAAGCAATCGTTGTGGAACAATTAGGCGTTGATGAAGCTGAAGTTACCATTGATTCTACATTCATCGACGACTTAGGCGCTGACTCCTTAGATATCGTTGAATTGATCATGGCATTCGAAGAAGAATTCAATGTTGAAATCCCTGACGATGTTGCAGAAAAAATCAAAACCGTTAAGGATACAGTAGAATATATTGATTCTGCTAAATAAGCTGTAAAGCTGACAATTCAGCCGCACGGGAGGCCGAGTGGCCTCCCAACCGGTTTTATTTACAGGAGGATTTGATAGTGAAGCTCCCTGAACTTCGCATTGGGAATCTAGTGGCCAAAGTACCTATCATTCAAGGTGGTATGGCGATTAGATTGTCTACAGCTCGCTTGGCAGCAGCCGTTGCAAATGAAGGTGGTATCGGCCTTATTGCAGCATCCGGTTTGCCATTTGATGAATTACGATACGAAATACAATTAGCTAGAAAATTATCACCTACGGGTATTATTGGTATAAATGCGATGGTAGCAGCCACACAATTTGCTGGCTTAGTAAAAACTGCCATCGAAGAGGGCATTGATCTTGTAGTAGCAGGTGCTGGTTTTTCAAGAGATATGTTCGCAATGGGCAAAGAGTCTGGTACTCCAATTGTACCAATTGTTTCGTCCGCAAAATTAGCTCGCATTTCTGAAGGTCTAGGTGCAGCAGCAGTCATCGTAGAAGGTTGCGAGGCTGGTGGTCACTTGGGTACGGATCGTTCCGCTCGAGAAATCGTTCCAGAAGTTGTAGCTGCTGTTAAAAACATTCCAGTAATTGGTGCTGGTGGTGTTCTTGATGGTCGTGACATCGTAGAAATGTTGAAATTAGGTGCTAGTGGCGTTCAAATGGGTAGTCGTTTTGCGGCTTCTGATGAATGTAATGCATCTGACGAATTGAAAAAAATGTATGTACGGGCTACTAATCCTGAGGATATTGTATTAATTCAAAGTCCTGTAGGTTTGCCTGGACAAGCAATAAAAAATAAATTTGCTGAATCTGTATTAGACGGTACTGTAGCACCTCCAACGGTGTGTGATAACTGTTTGAAACATTGTTCCCATAAATTCTGTATCATCCGTGCTCTATCTCGTGCACAACAAGGTGATGTGGAAACAGGTTTGGTGTTCTCTGGCAATAATATGAGAAAAGTCGACAAGATTATGCCAGTTAAAGATATCTTTGCTCAACTCAAACAGCAAGTAGCAGAGATTGATTAATTTAAAAGGGCTGTATAGCTATAAGAGGTGGAATAATTGGAAAAACGTGTAGTAATTACTGGCTTAGGGGCAGTGACTCCTGTAGGTATCGGTAAAGAGAACTTCTACAATGCGTTATTGGCAGGTCAATCTGGTATTGGGCCAATTACACGCTTTGATGCATCTGAGTATGCAACACGCATTGCTGGTGAAGTAAAAGATTTTGATGTTACAAACTATGGTGTCGATAAAAAAGAAGCTCGTCGTATGGACCGTTCTGTTGAATTGGCTATCGGTGCTGCTGTTCTTGCTTGTGAAGATGCTGATCTTGATTTAGATAAAGAAGATTTAGATCGTTGTGGTACTGTAGTTGGTACTGGTATTGGTGGTATCGACTCTATCCATGAAGTATATGAAACATTATTCGAAAAAGGTCCTGGCCGTGTAAGCCCATTTGCAGTTCCTATGATGATTGCAAATATGACATCTGCACGTGTATCCATCCGTCTTGGCCTTAAAGGTCCTGTTATTACAGACGTAACAGCTTGTACTTCTGGTACAAATGCTATTGGCGATGCGTTCCGTATCATCCAACGTGGTGATGCTGATATCATGTTCGCTGGTGGTACTGAAGCAGCTGTATCTCCAGCAGCTGTAGCTGGTTTCGCAGCTATGAAAGCTATGTCTACACGCAATGACGAACCAACAAAAGCATCTCGTCCATTTGACCGCGATCGCGATGGTTTCGTAATGGGTGAAGGTTCTGGTATCGTTGTTCTTGAAGAATTAGAACACGCAAAAGCTCGTGGTGCTCATATCTACGCTGAAGTTGTAGGTTATGGTACTAATGGCGATGCTTACCATATTACTGCACCAGCTCCAGGTGGTGTACAAGCTCGTAAATGTATGGAATTGGCAATTAAAGATGCAGGTATCGATCCTAAAGACGTTAACTACATCAATGCTCATGGTACATCTACTGGCCTTAATGACAAAAATGAAACATTGGCTATTAAAGAATTGTTCGGCGATCATGCTAAAAACATCGCTGTTAACTCTACTAAATCCATGACAGGTCACTTGTTAGGTGCTGCTGGTGCTATCGAAACTATCGTTATGGCGATGGCTATCGAAACTGGTAAAGTTCATCCTACAATCAACTGTGACAATCCTGATGAAGGTTTGGATCTAGACTATGTTCGTGAAGGCGCACGTGCCTCAAGTTAAATGTGCTCTTTCCAACTCTTTCGGTTTTGGTGGTCATAACGGTACACTTTGCGTACGCCGTTATGAAGACTAATGGTAGCTGTTGAAGCGCATAAGAGTAAGATGACACAAGCTCGTGAAGAATCTCTTCATGGGCTTGTTGCTCGTTTAGACATACCTGTGTCAGATATATCCATTTTAGATTGTGCTTTTACACATACATCTTATGCGAATGAACATAAATCAAAGCATATTAATCACAATCAGCGATTAGAGTTTTTAGGCGATGCTGTTTTGGATCTTATTATTGGGGAATACCTATTTAAGACATATCCAGACATGGCCGAAGGTAATTTGACGAAAATTAAGGCCGCTACAGTGTGTGAGGATTCTTTAGCATCTGTAAGTCGTTCTTTGCAATTGGGGCAATATTTATTGCTCGGTCATGGTGAAAGTGCTTCTGGTGGTAATAATCGTAATTCTATTTTAGCGGATACCTTTGAGTCTCTCATTGGTGCTATCTATATTTCTACAGATTACCAAACGGCAATGAACTTCGTTTTAAAACATCTCATTACTTATATCAAGCAAGCTTTAGAAGGTAAACGGGGCAAGGATTATAAAACCTTGTTACAAGAATATGTGCAACGGGATGGTGATAAACATATCGTCTATCGTTTGCTCAGTGAAAGTGGTCCCGACCATGCTAAGACCTTCCATATGGTGGTCGAAATCAATGGTGTTACTTACGAGGCCGGCTCTGGTAAAAGTAAAAAAATTGCAGAACAACATGCGGCTCAATTAACGTTAGAAAAGTTAATGGCCAAATAGAAAAGCGCCTAATGGCGCTTTTTTCTGTATAATAGTATATAGAATAGTAAATATATTTATCTTATGATTATTTGATCGTTGTATCAAAAGCCTTATATCTTAATATATTAATTACATATCATAAGGAATATACATGGATATTAATATATTAATATAAAAGGTTTTGACTGAGTTTACTTTATATAAGAAAGGAGGGTGACTATGAAACCATTTGGTATGATACCTTTTTTTATACCTCATGTAGGGTGTCCCTATGTGTGTACCTTTTGTAATCAGTCTCGTATTACAGGCCAATCGGGTATTAGTCACCTAACACCGGATTATATTAAAGCAACGATTACAGAGTATGTGGGAAGTAAACGAAACGATAAGTTTTGGGAAGTCGCCTTTTATGGTGGATCGTTTACAGCTATCCATAAAGAGTTACAACATCAATTATTAGCTCCTGCTTCTGAGATGCTTAAGCGCGGCATAATTGATGGTATACGTTGTTCAACGCGGCCTGATGCTGTAGGTGACGAATCAATTACCTTGTTACAGTCTTACGGGGTAAAAACAGTAGAACTTGGTGTGCAGTCTATGAATGATGGTATTTTGGTTGATGCTAAGCGCGGTCACACCGCACAAGAGGTAGTAGATGCTGTTCCGCGATTAAAGCGACGTGGAATGACTGTAGGTGTTCAGCTTTTACCAGGATTAAAAGGTGAAACTTGGGAAACCATTCTAGAAACCGCTATTGCTGTAGTTAAACTAGAACCAGATTTTGTTCGAATCTATCCTGTTCTTGTTATAGAAAATACGGAACTAGCAGATCAATATAGAGCTGGTGAGTATAAGCCATTAAGTACCGAGCAAGCTATTAAATATTGTGCATTCTTAAAGGAATGGTTTGAACAGCATAATATTGAAGTTATACGTACAGGATTACAAAGCACGGAAGAACTCGATTCAGGTAATAGTTTGGTAGCAGGTCCCTATGAACCTGCTATGGGTGAGCTTGTTGTAAATGAACAATATAAACAACGTATTGAAAGATGTATTGATGAACATCTTTCTTCAGAAAATATATTAGGAAAGCAAAATAGTTACAATTTTTCTCATTTTGATTATTACCATACTCATAAGGTAGGATGTAGATTTTATTCGGATAGTGGTGATATTTTGATGAAACATAGAATTGTAATTTCTTATCCCAGAAGCAGTACATCAAAGGTGCGAGGTCTTAAAAATCGCAATATTTTATATTTCCAAGAAACGTATCCTCAATTTAGCATAGATTGGTTTGAAGATAGTACGAGAAATACTGTTCGTTGCTGTATTGATGGCCTACAATATATGTTATAATAAAAGATATGATTATTTGGGGTTGTTAGTAGAAAGGAGGCAGTCATGCAATTACTTAGGTTGGAATTAAAGGGCTTTAAATCGTTTGCAGATAAGACGATTGTAAAATTCTCGCCAGGAATGACTGCCGTTATTGGACCTAACGGAAGTGGTAAAAGTAATATTACGGATGCTATGAAATGGGTTTTAGGGGAATCCAATGTCCGTAACTTACGTGGTCAAAAAGCAGAGGACATTATCTTCTCTGGTACGGAAAAGCGCAAGCCTATGAGTGCTGCGGAGGTTACACTTGTATTTGACAATAGTGACCATCAATTAGATGTAGATATGGCTGAGGTTGCCATTACACGTCGTATTTATCGTACTGGTGAAAGTGAATTCCTCATCAATAAGCGCTCTTGTCGCTTAAAGGATATTCATCTTTTACTAGCTGACACAGGTCTTGGTAAAGACTCGATGGCCATTATCGGTCAGAACCGCATTGATACTATTTTGAATTCAAAGCCTGAAGAGCGTCGTTTGATCTTTGAAGATGTAGCAGGTATTTCTCGTTTTAAAATCAATAAAGAAGATGCATTGCGTCGTATTGCTAGCACAGACCGAAACATGGAACGCGTACGCGACGTAATGGCTACTATCGAAGAGCAACTAGGACCTTTGTCTGAAAAGGCGGAAAAGACTAAAAAATATATGACCTTAAGTCGTACAAAGCGCGACTATGATGGTGCTCTTGCCTTTCATAATTATAAGACCTCAGATCGTTTATTAACGCGTTTTGAAAATGATAATATTGCATTTAAGGATGAAGAGATTGAGCTTCAAACTGAATTGTCTAAACTGGAAGCTCGCCGTCATACCTTGCAATCCGCATCAACAAAAGAGCAAGAACAACTCAAGTTGTGGGAAGCTCAATATACGGAAAAGCAACGTGATGAAGAACGTTTAGCTGGTCATTTACGTCTGTTAGAAGAGCAATTAAAAACGGCTCACCGCGAATTAGATGAAACATCTATGCGTATTAGTGAGCTAGAGGCGACTCAAAAAGGTGAAGAACAACAACTACGCATCTTGAATCAATTGATTCAAGATGAAAGTGCTCAACTAGTAGAGAAAGAATCCAAACTAGAAGAGTTAGAGGCGAATTATAAAAAAGCTGTTGAAGATGTTAGCGCCGAGCAAGCGAAGTTCCAGTCCTTGCAGTCTAATCGAGAAGCCTTTGAGCAACATCAATTAGAACTGGTGAGCGCTATTGAAACAGCAAAGGCTAGTATTCGTAGCTTAGAAGCTCGTAAGGAAGAGTCTACAAAACAATGTGAGGTTTTGAAGACTGAAATAGCTCAAGTAGATACAGAACTACAAGCAGCTCGCAGTGAATATGAAACACTTGGTCAGAAATTTACTGCTATTTCTGCACAACGACAAGCCCTCGTTGATGGTGGCAAAGAAGCAGCCCTGCAAGCTCGCGAAGAACGCAAAGAATTACAAAAACTTCGTACCCAAGAACAACGTGCAAAAGGTCGTTTAGAGCTGTTAGCTCAATGGGAAGAACAACATGAAGGCTATTTAGAAGGTACTAAGAATATCCTAAACGGTAAAGGCTCTTGGCGCGAACAGATTACGGGCGCTGTTGGCGATCTCTTTACAGTAGATGATAAATATACTACGGCTATTGAAACGGCATTAGGTGGTAGTGTTAATCATGTTGTAACTACTACAGCTCGTGCTGCTGCCGAAGGCGTTAAGTATTTGAAATCTATCCAAGGCGGTCGCGTAACCTTCTTACCGATGGATTCTGTAAAAGGAAAACCTTATGATACGCCGGCTTTACATGAAAGTTGTGTAATAGGCACAGCTGTTGATTGTATTTCCTTTGACAATACATATGCTCATATTTTCCAATACTTACTGGGGCGCACCTTAGTAGTATCCTCCATGGATGATGCTATTGGATTGCAAAAAAAATATAATCAACAATTGCGTATTGTTACGCTTACAGGAGAACAATTCCAACCTGGTGGCTCTTTAACTGGTGGTGCTACAAAGCGTAAGCGTGCCTCTGTATTGAGCCGTAAGGAAGAGGCGGCAGGCCTTGAACAAGAGCTCCTGCAAATTGAAGACCGCATTCGTTCCTTAACAGCTAGCTTGGAAAACCTTGAAAAAGGGGTTGAAGAAGCTGAAAAAGAACGAGCTACCCTTGATGAAAGCTACCAACATACGAACTTACTATATGTGGCTAGTGAAACAAAGGTACAAAATATTCAAAATCAAATAGATCGTAAGAAACGTGTTCTCCGTGAAGAAGAGCAACGTTTATTACAAATCGATATTGATTTAGCTAGTACAACGGCTAACTTGAAAGACCAAGAAGCGGCTCTTGCTTCTTTGCAAGAAGACCACGGTGTAGATGGCAATCAAGGGGCCTTAATGGAGCGTTTAACTGTATTACAAAAGGTACAGCAAGAGGCTTATGAAGCTTTCACAGAGGCTCGCCTCACCTGTGATACATTGCGACAAACCATTAAGGAACGTGAAACTCAGCGAGAACAACGTAATCAATCCATTGCTAACATTGTGGAGCGCTTAACACCGTTACGTAACTTGCTAATTAGTACTACAGAGCGCTGTGAAGTGGAGCTACCTAAGGCTAAAGAATTGGCAGAACTAGAATTAGTTTCTGCTACAGCTGAGGTTGAACGTTTGCGTGCACTTCGTGATGAAGCCTATGATAAAACATCTACAGGACGTGAAGAGATGGAATCTATCCTCGGTGAGCAAGATCGATTAAACCAACGATATAAAGTCGTTCAAGGTCGACTCGTCGATATGGAAGGTAAGATTACACGTCATCGCATGGATTGTGAGCGCTTTGTAGAAGAACTACAAGAGTTAGGTTTTACCTTAGAAGATGCGCAGGCTCTTCGCATTGAAGGTTCTGTAAACGATTGGAAGGATGAGCAGGCCCGCTTGATGGCAGAAATTGCAGAACTAGGCCCAGTCAATCCGAACGCTGTTGAAGAATATGAAGAAACTAAAGAGCGTTATGATTTCTTATCCACACAGTTAGCAGATTTAGATACAGCGAAAGAGCAATTGCAAGCGGTTATTGCCGAAATGGACAAGGCTATGAGTACACAGCTATACGATGTATTAGATGTAGTAGGTCGTAGATTCCAAGAGGTATTTAGCCAACTATTTGGCGGTGGTACGGCTCAAATCGTATTAACTGATCCAGATAATATCTTAACTGGTGGTATCGATTTCTACATTCAGCCGCCAGGGAAGAAACGTCAACAATTGACCTTGTTATCCGGTGGAGAGCGTGCCCTTACGGTTATTGCTTTATTGTTCTCGTTCCTAGACTATCGTCCTGCGCCGTTCTGCGTGCTTGACGAAGTTGACGCAGCTCTTGATGAAGCCAATGTAGAACGATTTAGTTCTTACTTAAATCGGGTAAATAAAGAAACACAATTTATCGTAGTATCGCACCGTAAAAAGACGATGGAAGCTGCCGAAGTATTACAAGGGGTGACCATGGTTGAACGAGGCGTATCGCGATTATTAACAGTAGCATTTGAAGATGTGAAGGAGGATCTAGCATAATGGCATTTGGATTCTTTGATAGAATTAAAGACGGCTTAGAGAAAACTCGTAAGTCCTTTGTAAAAAACGTTGAAAGTATCGTTATCGGTTATGCACAAATCGATGATGATTTCTTAGATGATTTAGAAGCAGTTATGCTCACTAGTGACCTTGGTCCTAAAACGACAGAATATTTGATGAAAGAAATTCGTCGTGGTGTAACAGAAGGTGTTATTAACAATACTGGTGATGTAATGCCATTCATGGAAGACCGCATCACAGAAATGTTAGTTGACCAAGAAGATGAAATTACACTTCACCACCCAGAGGTTATCCTTGTAGTTGGTGTAAATGGTGTCGGTAAAACTACGACTATTGCTAAGTTAGCTAACTATTACACTAAAGAGGGCAAAAAGGTAATTATCGCTGCAGGTGATACATTCCGTGCTGCTGCAGCTGACCAATTGTCTATCTGGGCAGATCGCGTAGGTGTGCCTATCGTTAAACATAAAGAAGGGGCTGACCCTGCAGCTGTTGTATACGATGCAATGGAAGCAGCTAAAGCTCGTAATGCAGACCTCGTTATTGTAGATACTGCAGGTCGTTTACACACTAAAGTTAATCTTATGGAAGAACTTAAAAAGATGGGCCGCGTAGCGAATAACCACGTAGAAGGGGCACCGCATCAAACATTGCTCGTGTTAGACGGTACTACAGGTCAAAATGCAGTAAGCCAAGCTAAATTATTTGGTCAAGCAGTACCAGTAAATGGTATTGTTGTGACTAAGCTTGATGGCACAGCAAAAGGTGGCGTAGTTATCTCTATTAAAGAGGAATTAGGCGTACCTGTTCGCTGGATCGGCGTTGGCGAAGGCATGGATGACTTGCGTCCATTTAATGCAAAAGAATTTGCTAATGCACTATTTAATAAAGGAATGATTCAAGGTGACAAATAAATATAACCGGGAATTCTTACTTGAATATGTAGAATCTGAAAATAAAAAAAATGAATGTAATGTTAGCCTAGAAAATATGAATAAGATTGTTAGCTTAATCGAATATTTCGGCATTGAATTATATCGTCCTATTACGAGATTACTACTTTCAAACTGGGAAGAAATTACAGATCGTATTAATAACTATACTGAGTCAGATTGGATGATGGCTGATGAAATCCAAAAGACTACGCCAACATTAGATCGCTTCTCTATTGCTATGCTCATCGAAGTCTTAGAGGGTGAGGATACTTTGAACCAAGCGGAAAATGCAGGGCGCCGTCTATCAGAGGAAGAATTAAAGGCTATCCGTAAACATCAGGATGAACAGTAATGAAACATAATACATATAATTATGAAGGGGGCCAACCATTTAAAGTGGAGGCGCCCTTTACGCCTACAGGGGACCAACCAACTGCGATTCAGTCTTTAACAGAAGGCATTGAACGCGGTGAATGGGCCCAAGTTTTGCTCGGTGCCACTGGTACAGGTAAAACCTTTACAATGGCTAAGGTTATCGAGGCCGTTCAAAAGCCAACTCTGATTATTGCTCATAATAAAACCTTAGCTGCGCAGCTATGTAGTGAGTTTAAAAGCTTCTTCCCTAATAATGCGGTAGAATACTTTGTGTCTTATTACGATTTCTATCAACCAGAAGCATATATTCCTTCCAGTGATACTTACATCGAGAAGGATGCGTCTATCAATGATGAAATCGATAAACTGCGACATAGCGCTACGATGAGCCTCTTTGAGCGCCGCGATGTGATCATCGTTGCCTCTGTTAGCTGTATTTACGGCTTAGGTGACCCTGAGGACTACTCTGAACTCGTGTTGTCCTTGCGCTTAGGTCAGACGAAATCTCGTGATGAAATTCTGTCTAAACTAGTAGATATTCAATATACGAGAAATGATATGAACTTTATCCGCGGTACCTTCCGTGTACAAGGGGACACTATCGAAATTTTCCCGGCCGCCTATAGTGAAAGAGCCATTCGGGTAGAACTCTTTGGCGATGAAATCAATCGCCTCGTTGAGGTGGATGCTTTAACAGGTGAAGTCATTGCTGAACGCAAGCATGTTGCGGTCTATCCAGCATCTCACTATGTAACAACGAAAGATAAGATGCGTATTGCTGTAGAGCGTATTGAGGCTGAGTTAGAAGAACAGTTAGCTAAGTTGAAAGCTGCTGACCGTCTATTGGAGGCTCAACGCCTTGAACAGCGTACCCGTTACGATATAGAAATGATGCAAGAAATGGGCTATTGCTCAGGCATCGAAAACTATTCCCGCCACATGTCTGAACGTAAGGCTGGAGAGGCACCATACACATTGATAGACTATTTCCCAGATGACTTCCTCATCATGGTGGACGAGTCTCATGTAACCATTCCTCAAGTACGTGCCATGTACAATGGTGACCGTGCACGTAAAGAATCACTCATCGAATATGGCTTCCGTCTACCGTCTGCGCTTGATAATAGACCGCTTCAATTCGATGAGTTCGTGGAGCGTATCAATCAAATTGTTTATGTATCGGCAACGCCTGGTCCATATGAAATGGAAGTACAAACGAATGTGGCAGAGCAAATTATTCGTCCTACTGGTCTACTTGATCCATCCATTGAAATTCGTCCTATTAAGGGTCAAATGGATGATTTACTTGGAGAAATTCATAAGCGTGCTGCCAAGAACGAGCGTGTTCTCGTTACGACCTTAACAAAGAAAATGGCAGAGGATTTAACAGAGTTCTTGAAGGAAATGGGCGTCCGTGTTCGATACCTTCATTCTGATATCGTTACTATCGAGCGTGCTGAAATTATTCGTGACTTACGAGCGGGTGTATTTGATGTACTAGTTGGTATCAACTTGCTTCGTGAAGGTCTTGATATGCCAGAGGTTTCTTTAGTGGCTATCTTAGATGCGGATAAAGAAGGTTTCTTACGCTCTGATACAGCCATGATTCAAACTATTGGTCGTGCTGCTCGTAATGTGAATGGTCATGTTATCATGTACGCTGATCGTGTAACAGGTTCTATGCAACGCGCCATCGATGAAACAGATCGTCGTCGTGCCGTGCAAGAGGCTTATAATATTGAACATAATATTACGCCTAAGTCTGTCTCTAAAGATGTAAAAGAGCTTATTGAGTTGACGAAAATTGAAGAAGATATGGTCACCGATGGAAAGGATTTTTCACCGAAGAAAGGGAAAAAGAAATCCTCTACAACGGGTATGGACCATGGACACGAACCATATGCACAAGATATATCTAGTCCTAAGGTGGCAGATATAACCCCGGAAGAGTTATTCAATAAAATTGAAGAGCTTGATCGTCAAATGAAGGCCGCTGCAAAGCAGCTTGAATTTGAAAAGGCTGCAAAACTTCGCGACCAATTAGGGGAACTACGTCAACAATGGTCCGATATGCATAGTGCAGGTGAAAGCAAGTTAAAAAAACCTGCATCAACTAAAGGTAGAAAGCGAACTAGTTCAAAGAGTAAATAGATTGTAATAAAACACATAGATTATATAGACTATATGTGCGATAATATACATATATTATTTCATGTTAGTAAACAGAGAGATGATGCCGATTGGTATCATCTCTTTAAATAGGGAACATAATGAAAGATCAATTGATAGTAAAAGGTGCGCGTCAGCATAACCTTAAAAATATAGATATATCCTTACCACGGGACCAGTTTATTGTGTTGACAGGACTCAGTGGTTCTGGTAAATCGTCTTTAGCATTTGATACGATTTACGCAGAAGGGCAACGACGCTATGTGGAGTCCTTGTCTGCGTATGCTCGTCAATTCTTGGGACAAATGGATAAACCTGATGTAGATTATATTGAAGGTTTATCTCCAGCAATTTCTATTGACCAAAAGACGACAAGTCGAAATCCTCGTTCTACAGTTGGTACTGTAACGGAGATTTACGACTACTTGCGTCTATTATTTGCTCGTGTAGGTCATGCCCATTGTCCAGAATGTGGTAAGCCTATTACACAACAAACAATACAGCAAATGACAGATGATGTAATGAGCTTCCCAGAAGGCACTAAGATTTTAGTATTAGCGCCTATGATTCAAGGGAAAAAAGGGGAGCATAAATCCGTCTTTGAACAACTTCGTAAAGAAGGTTTTGTTCGTGCCCGCGTAGATGGTGTTGTACGTACATTAGATGAAGATATTACATTAGAGAAAAATAAAAAACACTCCATCGATATCGTGGTAGACCGCCTCGTTGTTAAAGAAGGCATCGAATCCCGCTTGGCAGACTCTATGGAGACCGCATCAAAATGGGCAGAAGGCATCGTAGTGATCCAAGAGGTAGATGGCCCTGAACACATGTATAGTCAACACTTTGCATGTCCAGACTGTCATATTTCATTGCCAAAAATTGAGCCGCGTATGTTCTCTTTTAACAGTCCATTTGGTGCATGCCCCTCTTGTTTAGGTATTGGCTCAACCATGGAAGTAGACGAAGAGCGCGTTATTCCAGATGGATCTATTAGCTTTGCTGACGGTTGCGTACAAGCGTTGAGTTCTAATCCTAATGCGTGGTTTATGCGTCAGTTAGAAGGTTTGTTAAAAGCTAATGGATATTCTTTAGACTCTACCTATGATGAATTGCCAAAAGCATTACAGAAAAAAGTCATGTATGGTACGACTGATAAGGTAGCTTTCACCTATGAAAATATGAGAGGTGAAGTAAAGGAATTCTTTACAGAGTACGAAGGTATTTTGCCGATGGTAAAACGCCGTCATAGTGAAGCCTCTACCGATTCCATGCGTGAAGAGTTTGAAAAATTTATGTCCATTAAGCCGTGTACTACATGTCATGGTGCGCGTCTTAAACCTGAGGTATTAGCTATTACTGTAGGGGATAAGAATATCAATGAAGTGACGCAATTGACCATTAAAGAAGCATTGGACTTCTTTGGCAATTTACAGTTAACAGAGCGGGAACAAGTGATTGGTGCTCAAATTCTGAAGGAAATCAATGCTCGCCTTGGCTTCCTCAATAATGTAGGCCTCGATTACCTTACCATGAACCGTAGTGCAGGGACCCTTTCCGGTGGTGAAGCACAACGTATTCGCTTGGCCACACAAATTGGCTCTGGTCTTGTTGGTGTGTTGTATATTCTAGATGAACCGTCTATCGGTTTACACCAACGAGATAATGATCGTCTCATCGATACCTTGAAAGGCTTACGAGACTTAGGCAATACATTGCTCGTTGTAGAACACGACGAAGATACGATGCGTGCGGCAGACTATCTTGTAGACATCGGTCCAGGAGCAGGTGAGCACGGTGGTCAAATTATTGCAGCCGGTACTGTTGACGAAGTGATGAAGGTAGAAAACTCCATTACTGGTCAGTACTTAAGTGGTCGCAAATTTATCGCCCTTCCTGAAGAGCGCCGTAAACCCGGTAAGAATTGCATCGAAATTCGCGGTGCCAAGGAAAATAATTTACAAAATGTAAATGTAAAATTCCCTATCGGCCTATTTAATGTGGTTACTGGTGTCAGCGGTTCTGGTAAGTCTACCTTAATCAATGAAATTCTTTATAAAGGTTTAGCGAATCAGTTGTACCGTTCCTTCCATAAGGTAGGGGACCATAAAGAAATCCGCGGCTTAGAACATATTGATAAAATCATTAATATCGACCAAAGCCCTATCGGTCGTACACCTCGTTCTAATCCTGCCACATATACAGGTGTGTTTGATGCTATACGCGAGCTTTATAGCCAAACACCAGAGGCTAAGATGCGCGGATATAAACAAGGTCGCTTTAGCTTTAACGTAAAAGGCGGTCGCTGTGAAGCTTGTCGTGGCGATGGTATTATCAAAATTGAAATGCACTTCTTACCAGATGTATACGTACCTTGCGAAGTATGTAAAGGCGCTCGTTATAATCGCGAAACCTTAGAGGTTAAATACAAAGGCAAATCCATTGCTGATGTATTAGATATGACGGTAGATGATGCAGTAGAATTCTTTAGTGCTATCCCTAAAATTCATCGTAAGATGATTACCTTACAAGAGGTAGGTCTCGGCTATATCCGTTTAGGTCAAGCTGCCACAACATTATCTGGTGGTGAGGCTCAACGCGTTAAATTAGCTACTGAATTGGCTCGTCGTAGTACAGGCAAAACCCTTTACATCCTTGATGAACCTACTACAGGCTTACATGCTGAAGATATTCGCAAGCTCTTAGATGTACTACAAAAACTCGTTGATGGTGGCGATACTGTGGTGGTTATTGAACATAACCTAGATGTTATTAAGATGGCCGATCATATCATCGATTTAGGTCCAGAAGGTGGTAATCGTGGTGGTACCATTGTAGCAACAGGTACACCAGAGCAAATCGCCAAGGTAAAAGAAAGCTATACCGGCAAATTCTTAGGTCCTGTATTAGAACAGACTAAGAAATTTATGAAAGTAGCTCAAAAGAAGAAATAGTTGTGAGTACAAAGCTTAAAAATCTACGAGGAAAGGAGGACATATGCCATCTGAAGAATTACTAGAGAAGGTCAGTCATTTGCCGACCACACCAGGCGTGTATTTATGGCGCGATCAATATAACCGTATCATCTATGTAGGTAAAGCCATTAACTTGCGCAACCGCGTACGTTCCTATGTGCGGAATGATGCGAACCGAGCGCCGAAGGTTGCGGCCATGATGAAGCGAGCCGTCGATGTAGAAATCATTCAAACTAAGACGGAGATGGAAGCGCTTATCTTAGAGAATACGCTTATTAAGGAGCATGAACCTAAATACAATATTAGGCTTCGTGATGATAAAACGTATCCGTACGTAAAAATCTCAGTACAAGAGGACTATCCACGTGTATATATGACGCGCCGACTAGAACGGGATGGAGCCAAGTACTTTGGCCCTTTTACAGATGTAACATCTGTACATGTAGTATTGAAATTAATACGCCAGTACTATCCACTCAGGACATGTAAGTCTATGAAGGTAGAGCGACCATGTTTGCAATATCATATGCACTACTGTGAAGCACCGTGCTTTAACAAGATTTCCGTATCGGATTATGGAAAGTATATCGATGAAATCATAGAGCTCTTTGAAGGTAAGCCTATCCCTTTGCTGAAGGAAATTAAAGAGAAGATGGAGCTTGCTGCAGAAGACTTACGCTTTGAAGATGCAGCACGTTATCGAGATCAGCTAACTAGTATAGAAAAGATACAAGAAAAGCAGCGCATGGTTACACAGCGTGGCGACTTAGACGTGTTAGGTATTGCAGTGGATACCTCGATGGCTTGTGTACAGTTATTATTCATTCGCGGTGGCCGATTATTAGGCCGTGAGAACTACTTTGTACAACATGATGGAGATAGTCAAGAAACTATCATGACGGACTTTATCAAGCAATACTATGGAGATACGAACTTCATTCCAAAGGAATTATTATTACCTATGGATAGCACCGATAGAGACTTGTTAAAGGAATGGTTTACACAGCTTAAAGGTCAAAATGTAGACGTATCTGTGCCACAGCGTGGTTATAAGATGGACATGATTAAGATGGCTCATGAGAATGCAGAAACCTTCCTAGAAGAGCGTCGTCGTCAGTGGCAACACCAAATTGATAAGACCGGTGGGGCTGTTAAAAAACTAGCTGAAGTCCTAGACTTGCCACGATTACCAGAGCGTATGGAATGTTTCGATATTTCTCATACACAAGGGGCCGAAACGGTAGCCTCTATGGTTGTCTTTGAAGGTGGCAAACCAGCGAAGAAGGAATATCGTCGATTTAAATTAAAAACGACGCAAGGTAAACCTGATGACTTTAAGTCTATGGCTGAAATTATGGAACGACGCTATGGTAATGAAACAGATTGGCCTATGCCAGACCTCATTATTATCGATGGTGGTAAAGGTCAGCTCAACGCAGCATTGCCGTTGATTCGCGGTGTAGGTGTTACAGATGTGCCTGTTATCTCTTTAGCTAAGCGTATTGAAGAGGTCTTTGTAGAAGGACAATCTGAAAGTATCATCTTAAGCCATCACACACCAGAGCTTCAATTGCTTCAACAAATACGTGATGAAGCCCATCGCTTTGCCATTACGTACCATCGTAAATTGCGGGGGAAACGTAATTTGGAATCCATTTTAGATCATATAGAAGGGATTGGCCCTAAACGCCGCAAAGCCTTGTGGGCACATTTCAATAGTTTAGAGGCTATGAAAGAGGCATCCATTGATGAACTTTCAAAGGTGGACTCTATGAACTATAAAACGGCAGAAGCATTATATAATTTCTTCCGCATGTCTAAGGTAGAAAAACAAGATATGTTGAAATAAAAAAGAGCATCTTATTTAAGATGCTCTTTTACTGTATAAGAATGTTATTTATTTTTATTGACGCTGAATGTACCAAGTACGCCAAGTGAACAATATACCTGCTACTAGTACGCTAGCGAGTAATCCAATCCATACGCCAAATGGTCCGTAATTAGGATTATTAGCAAGAATATAGGCGGTTGGGAAGCATACGCCCCAATAGGATATGAGGGAGATATAAAGAACTACTTTTACATCTTTATAGGCTCTCAATATACCTTGTAAAGGGGTTCCTATGGCATCGATAGCAGAGAAGAATACACCGTATCCAAGGAAGCTGTAGATAAGCTTGTATACTTCATCATCATTTGTAAAGAGATCTGCAATAGCGTCCATATTAGTAAACGTAAATGTACAAATCATGATAGCCAATACAATGGCTAAGATGCGAGAAATATAAGAGTACTGGATAGCCTCTTGTTTACGATCTGCCCCAAGTTCATAAGCAACTGCAATGGTAGAGGCCATAGCGATACTAAGAGGTAAACAGTAGAATACATTGGTAAAGGAAATAACAGATTGATGAGCAGCTACGACGGCGGATCCAAAGTGAACCATCAAGAGGCCAGCAATACTAAAGATACTAGCTTCTAAGAAGATGGAAAAGCCAATAGGAATACCTATATGTAGCTGTTCGCGAATGTAGTGAAAACTTGGTTTACTGAAGTCTTTAAAGATACGATATCCCTTTAGCTTTGGATGCAATAGTAATACTAAGCTAAAGAGAATAAAGTTAGTCCAACAAGCTCCGGCTATACCATAGCCAGCACCGACACCACCGATCTCTGGAAATCCGAAATGCCCAAAGATGAGTGAGTAGTTCAAAAATACGTTCACAATAAAGCTAGTAAATACGATGGCCATAGAATAATGTGTTAATCCATGACTGTCGACTGTATTGCGCAATGTATTAACCCAAAGTAGTGGGAATAGACCTATGGCATATGCTTTCAGGTAACTAATACATACCTCAGCTGCAGCAGGTTCCAGATTTAATGCTGTCAGAAGAGGGCGTAAGCCTAAGAGACCAATTATTAAAATGATACATGCTAGGCCTGTACCGATATACAGACCTTGATAAAAGATTGTTGAAATATCATCGGTTTTCTTAGCTCCCAATAGCTGAGAAATAATTGGAGTGATACCTAACAACGTTCCTTGTGCAAAGATATAGAAGAGGAGCCATAAATTATACCCCGTAGCAACTCCAGCTAAATCTATCGTACTATATTGTCCTGTTAAAAAGATGGCTATAAATGTACCACCTATAAGGGAAAATTGCGTTATGCACATAGGAGTAAATAGCTTAATGAACAACCATAACTTTTGTAATATAGAATATGTTTGATACATACTTACCTCCCTTATTAATGATATATTATACGATATCATAAAGTAGTCTAATTTAATAGATAAATTCCTTGAGAATTTGGGAATTAAATATAT
>NZ_QSDY01000027.1 GCF_003463825.1 Veillonella sp. AM51-8BH | reverse complement strand
TATAAAATAAAACCCATTACTACTTAATACACATAAATGTTATAAGTGTAATGAGTTTTACATTCATTCTGAAGATTATATGAATCACTAAAATATTATCTTAGAAATTTTAAAAGAATTACGAAAGACCATTGTTTTTCTTACTTCTAATAAAGCCTAATTGCTCCATACGCTTCGTCAATTCATTATAGAATGCTTCCGCCATGGCATTTTGGTGTTTACCAGTTTGGGCCTTATCAGCGCTAAAGAGAGAATCTTTAATCTTCTTAATCATCGTAGACTTGGCTTTAGGCTTATTCAATAATTCCATGAACAATAAATCTTCTTCAGAAATATCACCAATAGCGTCATTGAACATATTTGCACCATAAATATATTCACTACCACCATCAGCAATAGCTTTTACAAAGTTTGTAAAACGAGCTGGTACATAGGATAAGCCCTCCATATATTCCTGTTTATCAGGGAATGTTTTATAGAATCGAATACCACCGCGTATCATATGTTCAACGATAGCTTTATATAAACTACATACAGCTGGTTCTAAGTCATCTTCAGATGCATTAGCAGTATCATGAGCAGCTTTTAAAATGGCAAGGGCTTCGATCATATTGAAAGTGCCCCCATCTTTAATGAGCGCTTTGAATGTATCTCGTACAAGCTCATTTTCAAACATTTCTAATGCTTCTTCATCAAAGAGGATTTGGAATACAAAACTATTTACGATAGTCCGTACAGGTACTGTATTCACATTATCTGGATTAGCTACATCATAGCTAATATCCTTTGCAGCACTTTCTTTGCAAATAATAGACTTGCGGAATGTTGTATCAAGCATAAAGTCTAAATATTGTTCTTGATCCGCTTGGCTATTAGGAGCCAATTTTTCAAGTTTATCGGCAATGCTGTCATCATAGGTACGAACCATAGATAATGTTAAATCTGCATCACACACATATGTAAGATTGTGAGCTTTCAAATGATCATTGAATTGATAGAAGTAACATGGATCATTATGAGGTTCTAAATGGTCATGACCTACATAATAATCATCCTTTTGCATAACGGAACGCAAGGCACCTAAGAATACTATTACGCTCTTTAAGGTTATCGTAATTAAGAATTTGAGCACCTACTAGGCTACCTACAGTTTTACCACGTAATACCTTTTCCTTATGAGTCAACTCATCATAACCACGATTAGCAAATAGCATAAGTTGACGAACCTCTTCCATCGTATGCCAACCTGGGTATGTATTATAGGATACATATGCAATGCCATTATCAGCCAAATGATGGGATATAATATCAAGCAACTTATCCTTCATTTCATCGCTAATCCAAGAGTAAAAACCATGGGCAATAATGTAATCAAAGTTTCCTAAGGATTCATCAAAGTTCAAAATATCCCCTTGTAATAGAGATACATTTTCTAACTTGGCATCACTAATAATTTTGTTACCCTTCTCTACTTGATCTTGGGAAAGCTCAATACCTACAAATGTTGCTTCTGGATTATGCACAGCTTGAGAAATAATATTTCCCCCATACGTAGCACCTAATTCAAGTACACGTGCTGTTTTAGCCGTTGGTGGCTTAAGACCTACAAGTGTACCATACGCTTCCAAATAGGCAGGTGTAGTAAAAGGAAATGGATAGGATTTATAGCCTAACTCTTTATATATTGTTTGTTGCATATCGTCTGTTGCGATCTGTTGATTATCCTTAGCCATAAGCACCTCTATATTACAATTAAAATTACCTAGTTAAATCTTAATGTATCAATGCAATATACTTACGTATAACTGCATAACTATCTAATATTATACCAAATTCCTAGTATATTACCTATTGTGAAAGCATTAGTAATTCAGAAACTAGCTATTCAAGAAATAACCGCATTAATTTAAGATACAATAAAATAAATTCCACATATAGTTAACTATATTATATACAAAAGAGGCACCCTCGAAAGGGTGCCTCTTATTAGATCTTAGTCGTTAAATAACGAATTATTTTACGTCTTCGAAACCTTTTTGTAAGCGAACATAGCTTAAGCGACGATCTTTAGCGTCTTGTTCAGTTTTAGCGAACAATTCTTCTGCAACATCTGGAGCTGCTTTAGCCAAGGATGCGTAACGAACTTCACCTTTAAGGAAGTCTTGGAAGTTTTCAGTTGGTTCTTTGGAATCCAAGGAGAATGGATTTTTACCTTCTTCTTTAAGTTGAGGGTTGTATCTGTAAAGATCCCAGTAACCAGCTGCAACTGCTTTACGTTGTTCTTCTTGAGCTTTACCCATACCAGCTTTGATACCATGGTTGATACATGGGCTGTAAGCGATGATCAAGGAAGGACCTGGATATGCTTCAGCTTCTGCAACAGCTTTCATCAATTGGTTTTTATCTGCACCCATAGCTACTTGTGCTACGTATACATAACCATAAGACATAGCCATCATGCCAAGGTCTTTTTTCTTAGTACGTTTACCAGAAGCTGCGAATTGAGCAACTGCTGCGATATTAGTGGATTTGGAAGCTTGACCACCAGTATTGGAGTATACTTCAGTATCGAATACGAAGATGTTGATGTCTTCGCCAGAAGCTAATACATGGTCAACACCACCGAAGCCGATATCGTATGCCCAACCGTCACCACCGAAGATCCAGTGGGAACGTTTGATCAAGAATTGTTTTTTCTCAAGAATTTCTTTTAATTCTGGAGTTGTAGCACCTTCAGCTTCGATAGCTGCTACTAAACGTTCGGAACGTTGACGAGTTGCTGCACCAAGGTTAGCAAATTCAATCCATTGTTCCAAAGCTTCTTTCAATTCGCCTGTAGCAGTTTCTACAGCTTTAGAAGCTAATTCTACTAATTGTTGACGAATTTTCTTAACGCCGATGTACATACCATAACCATACTCAGCATTATCTTCGAACAAGGAGTTTGCCCAAGAAGGACCTTGACCTTGTTGGTTAGTTGTGTATGGAGATGCAGGCATGGAAGCACCCCAGATGGAGGAACAACCAGTTGCATTGGCAATCATCATGCGGTCGCCGAACAATTGAGTTAACAATTTAGCGTAAGGAGTTTCACCACAACCTGCGCAAGCACCGGAGAACTCGAACAATGGTTGTTCGAATTGGGAACCTTTAACAGTGTCCTTCTTCATAGGGTTTTCTTTTACAGGAAGGTTAACACCGTAGTTCCATGCTTCAGCTTGTTCGATTTCGGAATCGATGGAAGTCATTACGATAGCTTTGCCTTTAGGAGCTGGACAGATATCAACACAGTTACCGCAACCCAAGCAATCTAATGGGGATACTGCGATACGGAATTGAAGGTCTTTAGCGCCCAATGCAGGGATTGTATCGAAATGTTCTGGAGCTGCAGCCACTTCTGCTTCAGTTGCCAAGATTGGACGAATTGTAGCATGTGGACATACGAAGGAACATTGGTTACATTGAATACAGTTTTCAGGTAACCATTTTGGAACGAACAATGCAGGACCGCGTTTTTCGAATTTAGCAGTACCAGCAGGTAATGTACCATCTTCGTAACCAGCGAATGTGGATACAGGAAGATCATAACCAGCTTGTGCATTGATTGGTTGTGCAATGTTTTGAACGAAGGATGGGCAAAATTCGCAACCAGGTTTAACTGCGTGGCCACCTTCATCAACAGCGTTTTTCCAGTCAGCAGGAACATCTACTTTTACCAAAGCGTTAACACCTTGATCGATAGCAGCGTTGTTCATGTCAACGATATTTTGACCTTTTTTACCGTAAGAAGTTACTACGGATTCTTTAAGGTATTTAACAGCGTCATCTACAGGGATGATTTCAGTCAATTTGAAGAATGCAGCTTGAGTTACCATGTTGATACGACCGCCCAAACCGATTTCGGAAGCGATTTTCGCAGCATTGATGATGTAGAAGTTCAATTCTTTTTCTGCGATTTGACGACGTAATTTAGCAGGTAAATGTTCGTTCAATTCTTCAGGAGACCAAGTACAGTTCAACAAGAATGTACCGCCTTTTTTGATACCGCGAATCAAGTCGTATTCATGTACGTAAGATTGACGGTGACATGCTACGAATTGAGGTTCAGTTACCAAGTATGGCAAGTTGATTGGGTTTTTACCAAAACGAAGGTGAGACATTGTTACGCCACCAGATTTTTTGGAGTCGTAATCGAAGTATGCTTGAGCATACATGTCAGTGTGGTCACCGATGATTTTGATAGCGGATTTATTCGCACCTACAGTACCGTCAGAACCGAAGCCCCAGAATTTACATTCAGTCAAACCAGGAGTTTCAACTTCTACGCCTTCAGCACGATCCAAGGACAAGAATGTAACGTCATCATTGATACCCAATGTGAAGAATTTCTTGCCGTTTTCAGCAGCCAAGTTATCGAATACAGATACGATGTCTGCAGGGATAACGTCTTTGGAGCTCAAACCATAACGGCCAGCGATAACTTTTACGTTACGGCCACCGTCGATTACAGCAGCTTGTACGTCCAAGAACAATGGTTCAGCCAAAGCGCCTGGTTCTTTAGTACGGTCAAGAACTGCAATACGTTCTACTGTTTGAGGAAGAGCTTTCAACAAACGATCTGTTGCGAATGGACGGAACAAGTGAACGTTGATGAAACCAACTTTACGGCCCAATTTGTTTAAGTAGTCAACAGTGGATTGAACTACTTGAGCGGAGGAACCCATAGTTACGATTACGTCAGTTGCATCAGGAGCACCATGGTAGTTGAACAATTGGTAGTTAGTACCAGCCAATTTGTTAACTTCGTTCATGTAATGTTCTACAACGTCAGGAACGTTCAAGTAGAATTTGTTGGATGCTTCGCGATGTTGGAAGTAAACGTCAGGGTTTTCTGCAGTACCACGAGTTACAGGAGCATCTGGGTTCAAAGCATTTTTACGGAAAGCTTTAACAGCGTCCATGTCTACTAATGGTTTCAAATCTTCATAGTCCCAGATTTCAATTTTTTGAATTTCGTGGGATGTACGGAAACCGTCGAAGAAGTTGATGAATGGTACACGAGTTTTAATAGCTGTCAAGTGAGCTACAGCGGACAAGTCCATTACTTCTTGTACGGAGGATTCAGCAAGCATAGCGCAGCCAGCTGCACGAGCAGCCATTACGTCTTGATGGTCACCGAAGATAGCCAAAGCGTGTGCAGCCAATGCACGAGCAGCTACTTGGAATACACCTGGAAGTAATTCGCCTGCTACTTTGTATAAGTTAGGAAGCATCAATAACAAACCTTGGGAAGATGTGAAAGTTGTTGTTAATGCACCAGCTTGTAAAGAACCGTGAGTTGCGGCAGCAGCACCTGCTTCAGATTGCATTTCTACAACTTGAACAGTGTTGCCGAAGATGTTTTTACGACCAGACGCAGCCCATTCGTCAATGTGTTCTGGCATTGGGGAAGATGGAGTGATTGGGTAAATCGCAGCAACTTCTGTAAAACCATAAGAAACGTGAGCAGCCGCTTGGTTGCCGTCCATAGTTTTAAATTTACGACTCATGTGATTATTGCCTCCTTAAGCATTTAGCAAAAATAGAACACTTGCTTAATCTATCATTATGTTTAGGAATAACAACCATTACAAACTTGCGCACATGAAAAAATAATGCAATAATATATATGTTATATATAATATGGCATTATGTGTGAACATACTTTTGTATTGGGCACAACCATAATTCCTAATATCATAACTTGATATAGCCCTATATGCACATTATAACGTGCTGGGCCCTATCAACGCAACACATACAGTGACTGTCGCTTTGCCAATATTGCTATCCATGCTTTACATAAAGTAATAGCTAATTGCGTTATAGTAATAACTATTCTCATTTAGTATAGGTCACTTCCCATAACCAGATTTTATTTTTAGGGGGTTAATTATGGATTTTCATCATTTGAAATACTTCGTTGAAGTAGCTGATCAAAAAAGCTTTAGTAAAGCTGCGCGGAATTTGCACATCTCCCAATCCGCTATCAGCCGTACTATTAAAGCTTTAGAAGACGAACTTGGTGTTGTTCTCTTCATGCGTAATGCTAAATCTGTAGAACTTACTGATGGGGGTACCATCTTCTTAACCCACGCAAAACGCGTAGTATTCATGTTTGAACATCTAAAAACTGATTTTGAAAACGAGTTTCGTTTGGAGCAAGGTTCCATTAGAATTGGTATTCCACCAATTACCGATGCACCTATCTTTGCTCAGCTTTTAGGGGAGTTCAAAAAAGTATATCCACAAATTGAATTAGAACTTTATGAACAAGGTTCTAAAAAAGTTGAGATTAGTGTTCAAGAAGGCTTGATTGATATTGGTATCATTTGTACGAAACCAAATCCAAAAGAATTTGAGTCCTTCTACCTCACTAGTGATCCGCTTTCCGTTATCGTTCCAATATCTAGCCCTCTTGCGAAAGAAAAAGAGATTCGTTTAGAAATGCTAGCTGACGAGTCTTTCGTATTACACAAAGATGACTTTAATTTGCATGACGAAATCATCAAAGCTTGTAAACATACAGGTTTTCAACCTCATATCGTATTTGAAACAAGCCAACGTGATCTTATGTTGCAAACAGTTAGTGCAGACCTTGCCATCGCATTGTTACCATCTCGTCTCTGCCCTGAGGCAGGTGAAAATACAGAGGTTGGTTCCAAGGTCGTTGTACGTCCACTTGTACCAGAAATTATTCATACACTTTATGTTATTTGGAAAAAAGGTCATTACCTCTCCCACGCTTCTCGCTTGTGGTTAGACTTTGTAAATTCCAAATTACCATTACCTGGATTACAACTCGAGGATCGTCAATAATGAATAAACCATCTGGGCTCGCATCTAAATTGCGGGCCCTTTTGAAAGCTAAAGAAACACCCATGTGGGGCGTTATTATCGTGCTGGTCATTGTTATAATCTTCCAGCAGATACAAATTTCAGAACTACAATGGCGTGTCGATGAAGACCACGATGGTTCTTCCGTTGATAGTGTAGCTGGTCGCCTTTACATCCTAGAAGGGATGGCTAATAAACATAGCGACCAACTGGATGGTATCTTTAAAGACATTCGCCAATTACAAAACGACGGTGCCAAGTACGACTGGGAACTAAAACAACTACAATGGTTGCACCCAGAGCTTAAAGTTCAACCACCAGAAGCTAATCCTTCCCCATTCAAATCGACGGATTTAAACCTCGATATGAATCCTGGGAAAGTACCGGATGTAAAAAAATAAATAAAAGCCAGATACAATACATACTAAAAAGTATTTACATTGTATCTGGCTTTTTATTATATCTACCTTAATCCGTTTGAACCACAGTAATAGCTTTTATCTTTTTATCAAGGGGAATGCGCTTATATAAACTAAAATTCTTATTATAGGATTTTTCCCATTCACTCACAACAGAGTAGTGCCTATGATGGAAATTACCTTTATCATCTATATAAAGAAAGAGATCTTTTTGAGCCATAACACCAAAGCCCATGGCATCCAAAGTGTACCCCTTATGAACACCATCATTTGTATTTAAATAATCTCGTAACTCTGCTTCACGAGATGTATCAACCCAGCCTAATTCCAATACTCTACTAACCAACGTATCTTCAGCAGCCTTATAAGCTTTATTTGCAGCTATAAGTCCCTTATCTGGAAAACCTTGAACATCCTCTTGATATCCAAAGGCTGTCACAACTATAAGTTTTCCCGTTCCATACTGATTCTCATAAGAAATAATCGGATCTGCTACTGTAATAACTTTCTCTACAAAAGGATTCCATAATATTGAATCAATATAATGCTCTTGCGTTTTATACTCTACAATATATTTAGTCTCACCTACATCATTACCGGTCGGTTTTATTTTAACCATACCATCATCATGAGTAAGAATATTAAAATCTACGTAATATGCTGATACATAATAACCGCCTAATATAGGCTTCAATTGACTCTGTAAGTTGTCTATCGTCTTATATTGTTCTAAATCATCAATATATTTAGCGCGTCCTAAATTCTTAACAGCTGTCTCCCATGAATCATAAGGACCTGAAACTTTAACAATATCACGATTATATACAGCCAATCGCTCAAAGGCAGTTCTACCTTCACCAGTCGGATCATGTAATGATATCGCACTTACAGATACGCCTAGTGTAAAAGTTGTTAATACGGTTGCTAATAATAACGTTCTATACATAGTAGCCTCTCTCTTTTTACTGTAGATTACATTACTCTTATTATACATAAAATAATATATTTACTAAAAGAAAAAGAGCTATATATTTATTCAATATCCGTCATAGAAAAGAATAAAAAATATAACTCTTTTTAAATTTGTATTTAATTTTTAACTTAGTGTTCCTTGTGTTCCATAGATTTTGGTAATGTCAAAATCAATAGACCTGCAAGGAACATACAGCCCCCATTACATAGTAACCGTAAGTAAAGCTACCAGTGTGACCATTGATGAAACCAAGCATGTAAGGACCTACCCAGCCCCCCATGTTACCAGAGGAGTTAATAAGGCCCATCGCCCCTGCCGCAGCAGCACCAGATAAGAAAGTTGTTGGCATTGTCCACCATACACCCATGCCACCGTAAACACCTACAGCAGTTAAGCAGATAAAGAATAAACTAATTTCTGGGGATGGACTATGTGGTGTTGCTAAGAAGCCAATAGTACCAATGAACAATGTAGTGGCAACATGCCAACGTTTTTCATTGCGCTTTTCAGAGGAATAACCACAATATACTTGTACAAGTAATGCAGCAGACATGGGAATCGCAATAGACCATGCTACTACGCTTGGTGGCCAACCAGATAAGCTTTTAAGAACTTGAGGCATCCAGAAGCTAAAGCCCCAGAAACCAATAACCCATAAGAAATAGATTAATGCTAAACGCAATACTTTTGGATCTTTCAAAGCTTGCCATGTAGTATATTTCTTTACAGCTTGCTTTTGTTGTTCTTCTTTTTCAAGTTCAGCCTTGATATAAGCTTTTTCTGTATCAGTTACCCAAGATGCATGTTCTGGACGTTCTTTCATCCAGAACGCAAAATGAAAGCAAAGATAACAGCTGGAATAGCTTCAACGATGAAGAGTGTGCGCCACCCATGAAGACCAAAGAATGTTGTATCAAGTAAGATACCTGCCAATGGACCACCGATGATATTAGAGAACAATAAAGATGTTAACATCAAGGAGATTGCCTTTGCACGTTCCTTTGGCAAGAACCAATTTGGAATGAGTAACGAATAAATTACAGGATATAAAGAGGCTTCACATAGACCAAGAAGGAATCGATAAATATAAAACTCCAACTCTGTGGTCATCGTTGTCATAAGAATACATACTAGGCCCCAACTAAACATAATACGTGCTACCCAATGCATAGCATTACAGCGAGCAGCGATTAGGGATGCAGGGACTTCAAATAATACATAGCCTATAAAGAAGATACCGGCGCCCATACCAAATACCTCTGGTGTCAACCATGGTAAATTCTCCTTCATGGTCAATCCAGCATAGGCAATGTTTACACGGTCCAAAAAGGCAATAATAGAAACAATAAATAATGGCAAGACTACGTGTAGCATACGACGCTTCGTAAAGTCTTTAAAATCAATAACCCCACTTTGAGGCTCTGGTGTAGATGAGTTCATATAATTCCTTTCTACTACTTAAGATATTACATACCTTATTATCTTAAGTAAACAAAAGTCCTCTGTCAATGGAATTATATAGAATATAGAAATAACAAATAGGAATAGTAAAACCAAAATAATGACATATAAAATAGAAAAGGTATATTCGCTAGAAATGACTGTATAAAATAAAAAAGCACTTTATAGTATGAATATATCTCTATCACAAGAGAAGAAAATACTATAAAGTGCTTTCATATTAATTAGTCTTAACAGGATCATAATCAGCAGGCACTGGAGCAACGATACTCACAAAGACAATATCTTCCGTTCCAGTATTTTTTGCACCATGACATTCACCCTTTTTAGATACTATAACTTGCCCCTTTGTAAAAGGCACCTCTGTATTAGGCGTTGGATAAAATACACCCTTGCCTTGCAATATAACCCATATATCATCAGAGTGATGATGATAATGTTTTGGTAAGATTTGACCAGGTTTAATAACCCATACTGAACCACCTGTGGAATCAGTTTGATAAAATGGCGTCCTAACAGCGTTCTCCAAACTTTCAACTTTCACAAGTTCCATATCAAAAACACGTTGATCACTCATAATGCTCACACCTTTCATTGATTAACAACTACCGAGTTCCAGATGCGTATTCACCCATATTAATATCTAGAACCTCTCGAACGGGCTGGATTAAAGAATCCTCGTATTGAACCTTCCACTGAATATCCTGATTCATCTCGCCATTTTGTAACCCCGCAATGGTTTCCCCATCACCTATTACATTACCATGTTCGAAAATATAATTCAACACATTATAAGCATGAAATACTACATGATTAGGATCTACACCGTGAAAGTGATACTGTAAATCAGGTAAAAATAATGTACTCATACCCACAGAATCTACCATCATATCATTGGTACCTTGAATACTAAAATAACGCACATTTACAGCATAATACATGAAACGAGTCACCTCTTTATCAGGATGATTTTCAATCGATTCTCGACTTAAGAACTTACGAGATGGTCCAAATACAACGGCTTTACAAGAGGGATATAATTCTAGTAATGCATCTACATACTTTACAAGCATATCTGCACGTTCTTTGGCCGCTAAACCAGAGGCTAACATATCCGTAGCAAACACCCTGTATTGGCACTCTGCTAATAACTCATCCACATTTGGACAATCCCATACCTGACTACGATCAAAATCATCTAATACAGGTTTATCGATTTTTTCACAATTTGTCACCATCAATGTCGGTGGAACATCAGCATCATTATCTTCATAATGAACCTTATAATTCTGAGGCGCAAAACCAGCAGACTCAGCTCCATAACTAAAGCAATCAACAGAGCCTAAATGCTTTGTAAATACCTCTACCATTGTATCGCGACTAGGCATATCACACTGCTCTGGCATCAATAACTCAACGAAAAAAATACCACCTGGTCGGACTGAAGTATCTGTTAAATCTTGTTTAAAAACTTGGCTCATATGCTCTCTCCTATAGTTAAAGCGTAATATAAAATGCATCCTTTATCCTATAGTATATCGGATGTTTATAAGTACTACAATTACGTAACCAATGTTTTATAAATAATATAAAGTCTATATTTTGACTACAGGTTAGAGTAATTTCTATATACTGTGACATCACGTTTATATGATTTAAACATAGGGATTCATATTCAGGTTCAAGCTGTTTACTATTCTCTAATGTTTGTAGAAATTTTGCATATAAATAATCAATACTTTCATAACGATTACCAACCTTACAACTCCCCATATCAAATAGGTTACGATAAGAAATATCTCCAGGCAATACAGACATCCAGTTTAAGGCATACTCTGATACACCGAATACTGTATTTTCTGGATTAGGCCCATCTAAATCATCCTGTAACCACGCTGATATTATTTGGTACATATTTAGTATTTCATATTCGCCTATTTCACCATAAAACTCACCTAACCCATCTAGATCAATCTCTAAATTGGCAATACAACGATACATAAAAACTACCTCCTAAAAGTCTCCAATCTTCTTATAGTAAAAGTATAACTATAATCATGTACCATATTTGCCACATTAGACTTTATTTCTATCTTTGAAGTTAATAATAAAACAACGCATAAATTCAAAAAGACCCGCTTCATGGTCCTCGAACTCATGGAGCGGGTCTTTGTATTAACTTACTAGCATGGGATGGTGAGATGACAGTGGAACCCAAACGGACTCTACCGGACTCCAACCCCTACTCAATTATAGAGGTTTACGAACCACGTCGATGATAGAGCCATCGCGATATTCTACGATTGCGATGATATCTTCGTCTTTATCAGATACAGGGATATCTTGTGGTTTACCTACTAAGTCGAATGCTAATTGTTGTAATTCTTCAATTGTGAAGATAGGCAAGTTGCTATCTTTGAAGCGTTCAATCAAATCAGTACGAGCTGGGTTGATTGCGATACCGTATTCAGTAACGAGTACGTCAACAGAGGAGCCTGGTGTAATTACAGTTGCTACTTTGTCACGGATCATTGGCAAGCGGCCACGGATCAATGGGCAAGTAATAACTGTGCATTTAGCACCTGCTGCTGTATCGGAGTGACCGCCAGAAGCGCCCATCAATACACCGTTGGAGTCAGTCATTACGTTTACGTTGAAATCAAGGTCGATTTCAGTAGCACCAAGGAATACTACGTCTAGGTAGTTTGTAGTGCAGTCTGTCCATGGGTTAGCGTACATGGAAGCAGACATTTCGATGTGTGCAGGGTTTTTATCTAAAGATGCTGCTGCAGTTGTATCGAAAGTTTGAGTATCGTAAATTGCACGAATCAAACCTTCTTCAAGCATACCAGTCAAGATACCAGTAGCACCACCGATAGCGAAGCCACCTACTTCACCGCGTTTGCGAAGTTTTTCAGCGATGAATTTCGCCACAGTCAATGGAGCACCACCAGCACCCAATTGAAATACGAAACCATCTTTAATGATGCCAGCTTGGTCAAGGAATTCACCAGCTAATTCAGCGATTTTAATTTGGATAGGGTTTTTAGTGAAACCTACCGCACCAGAAGCGATACCTTCTGGATCACCAATGCTTTCAACTTCAACAACATAATCTACGTCAGTTTGAGGGATTGCATAGTTGTGTACATAGTCAACCAAGTTATCTGTGATAATAACAGTTGTATCTGCATAGTGGGAGTCAACTTTAGCATAGCCAAGCGCACCACATGCGGATTTACCCATACGACCAGTAGCATTACCACGTGGGTCAGCTGTAGGAGCAGCCATGAAGCTACGTCGATATGAACTTCGCCAGATTCGATAGCACGAGCACGGCCACCATGGGAACGAATGATTACAGGACGTTTCAATACGCCAGGGTTTTGAGTCAAGAATTTACCAAGACGATCACGCAAGCCAGATGTTTCAATAGCTGTTACAGTACCATCTTGAATCATTTCTACCAAGAATTCATGGCATGGGGACAAGGAGGAAGACGCGATTGTGATGTCTTTAATACCTTTTGCTTGAACGCGTTCCATAACCATTTTCATTACATAGTCGCCATTGCGTAAGTGATGATGGAAGGACAATGTCATGCCATCTTTTACGCCAGCTTTTTCGATTGCTTCGTCGATAGAAGCAAGTACTTTATTAGTACCAACACGACTCATATGTACAGGTTTACCTGCACGTTTTACTTTAGGTTCAATAGCGAATTCACCTTGATATACTTCGCGACCTTCTAGTGCTGGGATATTTGTTGGGATATCGCGACCTACTTTATTTAACATCGTATTCTGCTCCTTCCTCTAATTCAACTTTAATGCCTGCTGCACGTGCTTTATCAACAACGCGTTGTGCACGTACTACGATAGGACCATCGATCATTTTGCCATCTACGGAGATTACGCCTTTATTGTTGCGCAATGCATCAGCATAGCTGTTCAATACCTTAACGGAGTGAGCGATTTCTTTTTCGTCAGGAGTGAATACTTCGTGGATAATTTTGATTTGGCTTGGGTGGATACAAGATTTACCATCGTAACCCAAAGCTTTAATGAATTCAACTTCTTCGCGGAAGCCTTGTGGGTCTTTCACGTCGGAGAATACAGTATCGATTACGCGAATACCTGCTTCACGCGCTGCGTGAAGAATTGTTTGACGAGCGAACAATAATTCAACAGCTGGTTTATGCTTACCTGTACGAAGGTCAGCACGGTAGTCTTCAGCGCCAAGAGCGATAGCAACTACGCGAGGACCGTGACAGATTTCACGAACATTGTACAAGCCACGAACGGATTCGATAGCTACGATAATGTTGATGGTACCTTCTTCCCAACCGTTAGCTTTTTCTACTTCTTCAATTTTCTTCGCTACGATTTCAACTTCAGATACGTCTTCAGTTTTCGGTAAACGAATCATATCAGGTTTAGCTGGAACGATTACATCAAGATCGTCATAGCCATAAGGAGTTTGTGTAGGATGGTTGATACGAACAACTGTTTCTGCACGGAATTTACGAGATTTCAATGCTTCTGCAGTTAAAAGACGAGCTGTATCTTTTTCTGTAATAGGCACGGAATCTTCGATATCGATCATGATGGAGTCAGCGCCGTGAATGTCAGCACTGTTAATCATTTTAGGTGTATTACCAGGTACGAACATCATGGAACGAGACAAGCGTTTTTTAGCAGCCTCTGTTAATGGATTTGTTTTAACTTCTGGGAATGTTTTATCGTTAGCCATTATGCTTTGCTCCCCCTTTCCAATGCGCCTAATACGCGAGCTTTAATTGTGTAATCCCAAGCATTTTTATCTTGTACGATTACTTTTACGCCATCAAAACCAGCTTCTTTTACTGTGTTTAAGATAACGGATTTAATTTGGTCGCCGTATTGACGGATAACTTTGGATGTTAATTCAATTTCGATACCGCTAGCAATCGGTTCAACCGTTACTAATGCATCATTTTTTTCGTCGAAGCCAGCTTGTGCAGCTTTTACTAATTGTGCCATGTTGCATCCTTTCCTTGTGAAACATTTATAAAACCCAAGTCTGTACAGGCTCGTCGCGAGAGCCATATACAGACATTGAATACTAACAATTAAATTCTAACACTCCATAGTGAAAGTTTCATATTACATGAAACCAGTAATTTTCCACCAAGGGATACCAATTACGTAGTTCAATACTAAACATACAACGGCGGAGATGAGACCAACTGTCCACCAGTCTTTTACATTGTTGTAACCAGCGGAGAAGATGATTGGACCAGGAGCTGCACCGTAGTGAGTTACGGAACCACCATACGCATTTGTACCAATCATGATGAACGCAAGTAATGTAGGATCGATGCCTGCGTTAATACCTACAATCAAGAATACTGGAAGCATTGCAGAGATGTATGCAGTACCAGATGCGAAGAAATAGCGAACTACAACGGAAATAATAGAGATAAGGATAAGCATCATGAATGGATCTAAACCAAAGTTCATATGAGCTTCTAAGTATTTAGCCAACCATTCGAAGAATTTACCTTTAGTCAATGCGGAGGATAAGCCCAAGATACCGCCGAACCAAATCAATGTGTTCCAAGCAGCTTTTGTTTTAAGCAAATCATCCCAAGAAATAATGCCACATACAAATGTAGCAATCATGGCTACGATAGCTACTGCGGTAGCATCGATTTTAATATCAAATGTTGGTAGAATCCAACCAGTGATTGCAAGAAGTGCGATAACGATAAGGCCTTTTTCGGACGCTTTCATAGGTCCTAATTCAGCTAAACCATCCGCCGCAATTTTCTTATTGTCAATATCTTTTACAGATGGACGCTCATACATATAACCAATAAGTGGTATTAGCATTAACATGATAAAACCAGGTACAAACATAGCTGCAGCCCATTGTGCCCAATTCAAGGATACACCTGTTAATTTAGTAATGAAATCAAGTGCTAAGTAATTTGGTGCCATTGCTGTAGCGAATAGGAAAGATGTTACCTTTGTTGCAAAGTAACCATTCTGTAAGAGGTAAGCACCTGCTTTTTTAGCAGTTTCACCAGGATATGAACCAACCGCTTCAGCGATAGATAAGTTGATTGGATAAACAATACCTGCTGCACGTGCTGTGTTGGATGGAGTTGCTGGAGACAAGATTAAGTCAAGGAATGCAGTTACATAACCAAGACGAAGTGTTGTGCTACCAAACAATCGAACTAAGTGGTAAGCGATACGGTGACCAAGGCCAGTTTTACCAAACGCAACGGATAATGCGAAGGCTGCGAAGATCAACCATAATGCTGTATTGCTGTAACCAGCTAATACATCTTTTGTGTTGCTCAATAAAATAGAAGATGTAGCAACACCTAATAATACCGTAATAGGAACTGGGAATGGTTTTAATACCAAGCCCACGATAGTTGCTAAATAAATGCCAAATAATTGCCATACTTGTGGTTTGAGGCCTTCTGGTGTGCCACCAAACCATGCGATTGCGACGATGGCAGCCATAACGGCAACGCGCCATAATTTGTCTTTCATGTGTGTCTTTACCTTTCTTAACTAACTTAGGCATACATAAAATCATCTAGTCTTTAACAACCTAACTGCTCGCGACGTCAGTTACATTGATTAAGTCTACACTCATTATATATGCTTAAAAGAATTATGAATAATAGATTACCTTTATAGGGGTTATAAAAACTTTTATATCTACTATTCATACTTTTTATGCATTTTAAGCATAGAATTGCAGCCCAAAATGAAAAAAATGCATGTATACGTCCCCAAAGGGGGTATACATGCACTTACATGGTTACTGCCTTGCTCTTTCGAGACACCTTTATTATGACTGATTATATCGAAAAAGTCTAATACTGAAATAGCATGGATAGACAGTTATAAAGCCTTATATAGACTCAATTTGTATAATCTATCCTTTATATTCTCTAAAAATACTATTATCTACAACAGTATGTTTTTTATAGTAATCGCGAACATATTCAATGAATGTTTTAACTACAACAAGATTTTCCGTATCCTTTGTATATACCATATTTGTATCACGAGTGATATAGGTCCCATCTTTGCTACGCAATGGACTTACATATATATCTCTATCCTTACAAGATCCAAGGCCCATATAGGTCAAAATAGACCATCCAAGGCCGGCGCGTACAAAGTGACGACACGTACTCATAGAATTTACATCCATCGCAACACTCGGTGGTTCTTCAAAATGCTCAGCACACCACGTTTCAATAATGTTTGCTACAGACGCATCTGTTTGATATTTAATGAATGGTACCTTCTCTAACGACTCAGGTGGTACTAATTCTTTATAAACCAAACAATACGGTTCCTCCAATAGTAATTCAGATTTACCAGATACTTCATAGCCACCACGAGAAAAGGCAACCATACAGTCACCAGAATTAAACATTTTTACTACTTGATGGCTGAAAGCAGTCTTTACTTGAATATGAACATCTGGGTATTGTTCGCGGAAGGCTTTCAACAAGGCAGGTAGCTCATAGTCTGCAAAGTTGATAGATGATGCGATTTTCAAGGTCCCTTGAATCTTACCAGAAGCGGAATTCATAGCATTTTCTAAGGCCTCTTGATCTTGCATCATTCTTTTACAGTAGTCATAAAAAATTTCGCCTTGTGCCGTAAGAGCAATCCCTTCAGCAGTTCGCAACAACAGAGAATGGCCTAAGGCTTTTTCCATATGGCGCAACCGATAGCTTAAAGCCGGTTGTGATAAAAATAATTTTTCTGCAGCCCTTGTAATATTCCCTTCATCCACAACGGTTACAAAGGTTTGCCATTCTCTATTATCCATACAATCTCCTTTTATCGCTTATTACCAAAGATGCGCAATAAGGATAAGAATAAGTTAATGAAATCTAAGTATAGGCTCAAAGCACCTGTAATTTCAATGCGGTCTAAAATGGTTTCATCCTCCAAGAGCGCTACTTGTGTCACATTATTTTTAATGCGGTTCACATCGATAGCTGTAAAGATGGAGAATACTACAACCCCTACATAACCTAGAACTAAGCTAACAGTATCGCTAAAGCCACTAAGTACAGCCCAGTTAAAATAACGAGCCCCTATCATCACAAAAGATACGATAATCATACCAAGTAAGGCAGCCATTACATATGGTGTTAGGGATGACAAATTACGTTTCGTAGTAGCCCCTACCACGGCAAAGCCAATGAAGAACGCTAACGTGCCGATTAACGCTGGAATAACTACTTCAAATACATTATATCGCAACGATATCAAGGTCAATGTAAGGCCATTCAATGCACTATAGAGGAAGAACATGCCTTTTAAAGTCATAACATTGGCAGTATACGCACGAGCACTAAATAGGAATACTACGCCTAGTTCAACTAATAGAATAATATTAAAGTTTTCGTATGCAAAGCGTAGCCAGTTTGGATTTGCCAACGCAGCCACTCCAACACCGATAGTCGTAAATAAACCTACAACCATCCACAAGAAGGATCCCTTCAAACGTTGGGATACAATACTTTCAACCTGAGCAACTTGAGAATTACTAGGTCCTGTTACATTATATGGATTCATAGTCTCACTCCTTGTATTAAGCATTCATATTTTGACTAGTCTACACTTCGTCACTTAATTCCATCACGAAATTAGACAGTCCCTATATTATAAAATTATTATCACTAACTAGCGAGCATTAGCAATGCCTGCAAATACCTTACCGCGTTCACCGTCGATTGTTACCTCTTGACCTTCAAGGAGTACGTCATGAGCGTTTTTAGCACCTAAAATTACAGGAATGCCATAGGTAATGCCAGCAATAGCACTGTCAGAGGTATAACCATCTTCAACAGCGATAATGCCGCCTGCACGTTTTGCAATAGCCATTAATTCAGGCTCCATTGTGCCCACCACAAGGATGTCGCCGTCTTTGAAGCTTTCATAATTGCCCTTATGATTAGCAGCAATGAATACTGTGCCGGTAACGGATTTACGCAAAATACCATTACCAGATAAGAGTACTTGGCCTGCAATATGAACGCGAATCATATTTGTAGTACCTGTCGCACCAGATGGTACGCCAGCCGTTACCACAACTAAGTCACCAGACTCAATGGCACCTGTGCCAAGAGCACCTGTAATCGCTTGTTTAACCATTTCATCAGAGTTAACGATTTCATGACCTTTAATAGCCTCTACGCCCCAGCATAATTGCATGCGGCGAATTGTTTCTTCATGCGGTGTTACAGCAATAATTTTGCAAGCCGGACGATGTCGAGCAGTGCTAATTGCAGTATGACCAGATTCAGTACATGTCAAAATAGCAGCTGCCCCAAGGTTTTGAGCGATGCGCACGCTTGCTAAACATACAGCACTGGTAGTCGTCATATCCACATCTTGACGAGCACGACTTTTACTATCGTAAATAGCAGCTTGTTCTGTTACCTCAGCAATACGTGTCATAGTCGTAACCGCCTCTACTGGGTAAGCACCATTTGCAGTTTCACCAGACAACATGATCGCATCCGTACCATCTAAGATGGCATTGGCTACGTCACTTGCTTCCGCCCGTGTAGGACGTGGATTTTGAATCATGGACTCTAGCATTTGGGTTGCCGTAATAACTGGTTTACCCAAGTCATTACATTTTTCGATCATCATTTTTTGAAGTACTGGTACCTCTTCGGCAGGGATTTCTACACCGAGGTCACCGCGAGCAACCATGAGGCCGTCTGCTACGTCCAAAATTTCATCGATATTTTTAACGCCTTCAGCATTTTCAATTTTTGCAATAATCTTGATATCTTTTTTCTCAGACTCAAGGATGCGGCGGATGGCTACAATGTCTTTACCACGTTGCATAAAGGATGCGGCTACAAAGTCTACACCTTGTTGACAGCCAAAGCGCAAGTCTGCTTCGTCCTGTTCAGATACAGGTGGCAAGCTAAGCGCTACACCTGGTACAGCCACCCGTTTACGGTTACCTATTTCACCACTGTTTTGAACGGTAGTAATGATGTTATTCCCTTCGATAGCATCGATGTTAAGTGTTACAAGACCATCAGCCAAGAGGATTTTATCCCCAACGGACACGTCGCCTACAAGACCTTTGTGGTTTACGGAGCTAATCTCTTTTGTGCCTTCCACATCATCTGTAGTCAACGTAAATTGTTGACCTGCCTCAAGGAATACCTTCCCCTCTTTAAATAGGCCAAGACGAACCTCAGGGCCCTTCGTATCGAGCAATAATGCGATTGGTTTATTAACAATCATCGCCGCATCGCGCACCATTTGCATGCGCTCTGCTTGCTCTTCATGAGATCCGTGAGAGAAATTAAAACGAGCCACATTCATGCCCGCTCGCATCATATCTTCTAAAATACCAAATTTATCCGTTCCCGGACCTACAGTACATACGATTTTTGTACGTTTCATCTTTCCTCCTATGAAAGCAATTTCTATATTGAATCTTTCACTTCTTATTGTAGTAATGTTAGTGAAAGCTATTTATTATTGCACCTCTACGGAGCCATCACCTAAGATAGCTTCAATAGCCTTGATGGATTCATCGCTAGGGTCAAAGCACATGTTCGGTGGCAAGTTAATGCGCTTCCGTTGACGGTGCAAATATAGTGATGTTGGCACAGAGCCTGCGGTGTTTGTTAACAGCCGTTTTAAGGCTTCACTATTTTCTGGTGTGTCATATTGGCTATAAATATGAATAGCCACATGCTTAGCCTGACTATAGTTTACCTTTAATGGCATAATGCGGTCTGCAATAATTTGCACACCCTTTTCATCCGCATCAACGCGGCCTTTTACCTTAACAATCATATCGACCGCAAGGAACTGTTGACTTTGACTAAAGACCTTAGGGAATGCCACTACGTTAGCCGCACCAGAATAATCTTCGATACGAAGAATGGACATAACCTCATTTCGTCTCGTCATGCGGTCCGTCTTATTTTCGATCAAGCCTCCAAAGGTTATTGTTTGACCGTCATATTGCTCTGGATTTTCTACGAGAGCCCCTAGTTCAAATAGGCCCTCTAGCTCCTTCGCATAGCCTTGCAATGGATGGCCTGTAATGTAAAATCCTGTATATTCCTTTTCATCCTTTAATTTATCGTCTTCCGATAAATCCTCCACATTCGGTACAGGGATGAAGTCAACGGACTCCTCTATATCGCCAAAGAGACTCATGGTGCCCATAGCGGCATCCTTTTGCTCTTTAGCACCTACGGCTTGAGCACTTTCATACATGTGCAATAATTGATTTCTATTTTCCTTGAAACCATCCATGGCTCCGCATCGAATAAGACTTTCAAGAAGTCGTTTATTAACAACCTTGTTGTCCACGCGTTTACAGAAATCTACGATATCCGTATAGAGGCCGTGCTCATTACGCTCACGAATTAAGCGATCAATGGCATTATCCCCTACGTTCTTGATTCCTCCAAGGCCGAAGCGAATGGCATCACCTTGCACGGCGAAGCTGCGTTCAGAATAGTTAATATCTGGACCGAGTACCTTAACATTATGCTTCTTGCAGGCATTGATGTAGTACGTCAATTTCTGCATATTTTGCATGAAGCTAGTCATGGTAGCAGCATGAATTCAGGGAAATAGTGGGCTTTCAAATACGCCGTTTGGTATGCGATATACGCATAAGCCGCACTATGTGATTTATTAAAGCCATAGCCTGCGAAGTATACGAGCAAGTCAAATACTTCATTCGCGATGGACTCTTCTATACCATTATTTATGGAACCTTGAATAAAGGACTCGCGCTGCGCCTTTAGAACAGATTCCTTTTTCTTACCCATGGCGCGGCGCATCAAGTCCGCTTGACCAAGGGAGAACCCGCCCATGGCGGATGCAATCTGCATAACCTGTTCTTGGTACAAGATTACACCAAAGGTATCCTTTAGAATTGGTTCCAAGATAGGATGTAAATAGGTAACCTCTTTTTTACCGTGTCGGCGGTCGATAAAGTCCGCTACCATGCCAGACCCCAATGGACCTGGACGGTACAAGGCTACTAATGGAATTAAGTCTTCAAAATGTTCAGGCTTAAGGTCCATAACGAGCTTGGTGATACCTTCTGATTCGAGCTGGAATACACCAGAGGTGTCGCCTTTTGTGAGGATATCACAAGCCGCCTTATCATCGAGCGGTATTGCATCTAAATCGAGGTCGATACCACGGTTCGCCTTGATGAGCTTTAAGGCATCCCCCATAACCGTCAAGGTACGGAGGCCCAAGAAGTCCATCTTTAAGAGGCCTAATTCCTCGATGTTATCCTTATCGTACTGTGTTACAAAGCCATCATCATTGGCATTTTGTACTGGTACGTGGTCATCGAGAGGATCCGCGGAAATTACGACGCCCGCCGCATGAGTGGACGAATTTCGCGCTATGCCTTCTAGCTTTTTACCAAAATCAAATAATTCTTTAACATTTGGATCAGCTTCGTATAACGCTTTTAACTCTTTCCCTTGTAGCGCCTTATCTAAGGTAATCCCAAGTTCATTGGGAATCATCTTAGCAATGCGGTTCACTTCCGCCAGTGGTAAGTCTAGCACACGACCTACGTCTCGAATTACGGCGCGCGCTGCCTCAGTACCAAAGGTAATAATCTGGGATACACGTTCCTGTCCGTATTTTCGTGTTACATATTCGATAGCTTGGCCACGCTTTTCATAACAGAAGTCAATATCGATATCGGGCATGCTTACCCGCTCTGGATTTAAGAACCGTTCAAAGAGCAAATCGTATTTTAATGGATCAAGGCCTGTAATGCCAAGTAGATAGGCTACTACAGAACCGGCCGCAGAACCACGACCAGGACCTACTAAGATGTCGTGCTCACGTGCATACCGTACATAGTCCCATACGATGAGGAAGTAATCCTCAAAGCCCATAGTGCCAATAACATCTAGCTCGTAGTCGAGGCGTTTTTGTAACTCTTCAGAGGTCTCACCATAGAGACGTGGAATTTCCCATTCACAAACCTTGCGCAAATAAGTCTTAGACGTTTCCCCATCTGGCACATCAAAGTGTGGCAAATGATGTTCGTCGAAATTGAATTCTACATTACAGCGGTCTGCAATTTTTAATGTATTTTCCATGGCCCCAGGAATATGTCCAAATAGCTCTGCCATCTCATCCCCAGACTTTAGATAGAACTCATCATTGGGGAATTTTAAACGATCTACCTCAGCACGACGGCGGCCTGTAGAAATACATACCTTAATATCTTGCGCGTCAGCATCCTCTTTTAAGACATAGTGGAAGTCATTAGACGCTACGATGCCAAGGCCGTATTCCTTGCTGAGCTTAATAAGCTCCTCTTGGGCCTTTGCCTCCTCTGGTAAGCCATGATTTTGGATTTCTAAGAAGAAATTATCCTTCCCGTACGTCTTGATATACCACTCTATGGAACGCTTGGCGCCTTCCATATTATCTTGCAAGATATATTGAGGGATTTCCCCTTGAATACACGCACTAAGGGCAATTATGCCTTTACTGTATTGACGCAATAAATCGCGGTCTGCACGAGGCTTATAATTGAACCCTTCAGTAGAGGCTTTCGACACGATTTTTACTAGATTTCGATACCCTTCCATGGTCTCCGCTAATAGAATAAGATGTTTTAATCGTTCACGACTACGACCTTCCTGCTTATCAAGACGGCTACCTTCTGTGACATATACTTCACAGCCAATAATCGGTTTAACACCTTGGGCTATACACTCTTTATAGAAATAAATCGCCGCGTACATATTGCCATGGTCCGTAATGGCAAGGGCTGGCTGATTTAACTCCTTCGCACGACGTACCATGTCAGGCAAACGACTGATACCGTCTAGCAAACTAAACTCTGTATGACTATGTAAATGTACAAATGGCTGCATGGTACACCTCCTTTAAGGGCGATGAGCAAAATACACGTTCAATGACTTCTTACGAGCTTTCCAATCTGGCAAAAACTGTGCCACTAGATTGTGAAAGTTCTTGGAATGGTCTAAATATTTAAAATGAGCAAACTCATGAATCATAACGTACTCAATATACGCCTGTGGCCCCTCTAATAAACGGGTGTTCATCTTGATGAGCTGCTTGGCTGGCGTACAAGAACCCCAACGACTCTTCATACGCTGCTGTTTTATGGTTGGCATAGGCACATCAATACCTTGCTTGTGGTAGCGCTGATACACGACCTTTGCCCAATGGATAAAGACCTTCTCCCCTAAATTACGCCAATAACTTTGCATTAATTTATGCTTAGCCTCAAAGGTCGTACCACGAGGTACCACCATGGTAAGAATCGCCTTTCCGTCAAAGCCAATATGAGGCTTGCCATCCTGCTCAACTAGGCGCAACGTAACAGGAATACCGAGGATTGATAAGCTTTCACCATTCACATACTGCAAAGTATCGACGCGCTTGGCATTCAATGCATCGATCTTATAACGCGCCCGCTCAATGAATGGCATATTCTCGATAACAAACTTGTCCACCCTATAATCCGGCACATAGGCATTCGCCGACACATGGATCACTCCATCCTTTGTAATACGCATGTTCATGTTCTTCACACGCTTGATGGTTAACTCATATTCAATTCTGTCGCCATTATAGGTAATAGACCTAGTTGTTGAAGTATTCATACCTTTTATTTTATCATAAAACACTCATAAAATTGTAAAATTCTAGTAATTTTAATAGGAATTATTCGATATAGGTAAAATGATAAAAAATAACAGATAGCTGATTAAAGATAATCAGCTATCTGCTGTAAATACTAAAATATTACATTATTAACTTTGGCGCTTATTAAATTTTACCAACTCCAGATTCCAAGAAAGATTAAAAGGATACTCTGTCCTACAGACACAGCACTTCGACCTTTTCCAATAATACTAATGCCATAGCTTTTTCCTTCCTTGCACATAAAATATTCATTGAGATTTTGCTTTAGTGCAAACATTTCCCCCAAAAGAAGAACGGCAAGTATTAACGAAAAAATAGAAAAGCTATGTAAAATCGTCCCACCGAAAATAACCATTAATTCAATCATCAGTAATTGACCTAATTGTATCATTGTAAGAACAAGGCTTCTCTTAACATTTGCGCCTGCAATAGTTATTGTATTATTTCGTATAATATATATTGCATACATAGCTAGTAAAATACTACATAAGATACGCCCAGCGTTCATAATCTCTTCTAACTCAACTAATACATTTCTGAATAACTTTACCTATATAACTATTCATTAATTATTACGATTAGCACCTAACTAATAGTATGGATTCCATTTGTAAAAGTTAGTAATAATATACAATCATAAATTCATTCAT
>NZ_QSDY01000026.1 GCF_003463825.1 Veillonella sp. AM51-8BH | reverse complement strand
TGAAGCGTATGTTCAAAATCATCAATCATATCATACCAGTCTAACATATCTAACTCTTCAGTTTTATCAGAGTCTTCTACCATAAATTCTATATCAATATCGATAATTGAAGGTAGTTGAAGCGTATGTTCAAAATCATCAATCATATCATACCAGTCTAACATATCTAACTCTTCAGTTTTATCAGAGTCTTCTACCATAAATTCTATATCAATATCGATAATTGTTGTGTTAGAGGCATAATAACCAAATAAATAAGCTGATTTAAAACCATATTTTTTGAATAGTGGCGTAGTAATATTTTGAATTTCTTCTAATGTTATTTCTTTTTTGCTAGTATTAAATTTGACCATGCTAATCGCCTCCTAATATAAAAACCAATCAAAATATTGTACTACGATTAGTGTTAATTGGGAATATTTCTTTTTTGCTAGTATTAAATTTGACCATGCTAATCGCCTCCTAATATAAAAACCAATCAAAATATTGTACTACGATTAGTGTTAATTGGGAATAGGCATTGAGATTATTTTATATATTGCCTTATAACTATAATAGAATTAAAAATTATTGTGACTCTCATTACTTTCTCATTAATTCTAAGTAGGATATAACTATTATAATATGTTGAAATATAATAGGAGAGAGATTTATGAGCGAGAATGCATACGTGTGTCCATATTGTCAGTCGGAAAATATTCAAAGTTATAATATTGCTTATGCTGGTGGCTTTTCTAATGTAAATGGTGTAACTACAGGTGTAGGTATTGGTGCTGGTGGTCGAGTAGGTGTTGGTATTGGCAATACTATAGGTACTCAACAAACAGCACTTTCTATGATGGCAAAACCTCCGATGAAAAAATCAATTGCTACATTTATTTTAAAGTGGTGGATTGCGATTCAATTTGGTCTCGTATTATTGCTTTGGATTTCCGGTCTAAGTAAACATGAGGCTTCACTAATTATTTATTTTGGTGCCTATGCGTTGTTAATCTACAAAACATACCAACGTTATGTATGGAATAGAGATACATATCCAGGATTACGTCGCGATTGGGAGCATACATATGTATGTTTACGTTGTGGGAATTCTTTTCTTTTATAATTGAAATACATTAGCATACAATATAAAGGTACGCCTATAATACTATATAGGTGTACCTTTTATTTGTATGGACAGGATATTTGTAATGTGAAAGAGCTATTAGAACATATTGGCGTATTGTTTAAATTATATTTTCATATTCATTGTCCATACTTTCATATCGTTATATAATAATATTATCAAATTTGTATTTTTCGATATAATCATATGAAAGGAGTACACATGTCAAATTTTATCACTCCTAAAGAATTATTAGCTTGTCTCGACGAGGTCATTATTTTAGATGCTCGTGGTTATCAAGATTATCAAAAAGGTCATATTAAAGGCTCTTATGCGGTGGATTTAAATAAGGATTTAACAGGTCCTTTGGGCGAGCATGGCGGTCGTCATCCATTGCCGGATATGGAGCGTTTGGCTCATACTTTTGAGTCTTACGGGATCACTCGTGATTCCAAGGTTGTTGTATATGACTCTTGGCTTTTCTTGGCGGGACGTTTATGGTGGACGTTGCGCTACATGGGTTTAACGGATGTACGCGTATTGTCTGGCGGTGTTGAACGCTGGATTAAGGAAGGTCATGTTCTAACTAAAGAACCAACTCCGTTGCCTGCAGAACCGTCTGTTTTCAACTATGAATTACAAACGCATATGGTTATGAGTCGTGATGAGGTTCTCAAGGCTAGTGAAACGGGTGACCATGTTATCATCGATGCTCGTGCGCCTTTCCGTTACGATGGGTCTCAAGTAGATACGATGGATGGCATGACTGGTCACATTCCTGGTGCTGTTAATCATTTTTATGAAAGTGGTTATACCGTAGATGGTCCTAAGTCTGTAAAAGATTTAGAAGCTCAGTATTATAATGAAATCTACCAAAATAGACCTGTAGTGACTTACTGTGGCTCAGGGGTAACCGCATGTAATGCGATGTTAACTATGAGCGAAGTAGGGCTTGAATCGGCTTTATATGTTGGTAGCTCTAGTGATTGGGTAACCTATGACGGTTTCCCACTTAAGACTGGTGTAGAAACATTACGATAATACAGGAGGGCAAATGAAAATTTTAAAACATCTACTAACCCTTGTTGCGTTTGGTTATTTGTGTTATCACATCTATACTTTCGGGCCCGGCATGTTTAATGTTACGGTGTTGGTAATTCTTGTTTTATCTTCTATAGCTAATTATTTCCGTGAAAAACGTGAAAGTGATCTTAAAGCAAATGAAAACGCTCGAAAGGCTCGTGCGGAAGCAAGACATGCAAAGAAACACAAACAATAGTAATGTACAACTTTCTATCTAAACTGTATAACATACTATAATTGCTAGTATAAATAAGAATATTTTTGGAATATAAAGAAATTGTTGAAATAGAGGCTTTCACAAACTATATTAGTATGTAAAAGCACTATTAGAATAAGGAGTAAGCATTGAAATTAATTTCTTGGAATGTAAACGGCCTTCGTGCCGCTGTAACAAAAGGATTTATGGAATCCTTTAACGAACTGGATGCAGATATTTTCTGTTTACAAGAAACAAAATTGCAACCTGATCAAATTTCTTTGGAATTGCCAGGCTATGAGCAATATTGGAATAGTGCTGTGAAAAAAGGCTATAGTGGTACGGCTGTATTCACGCGTATTAAACCGTTGTCCGTAACTAACGGTATCGGCATTGAAGAACACGATCAAGAGGGCCGTGTTATTACTGCTGAATATGACAATTTCTATTTAGTATGCTGCTATACGCCAAATAGCCAACGTGAATTGGCTCGTCTTGAGTACCGTATGGCTTGGGAAGACGCATTCCGCAACTATTTGCTTGAATTAGATAAGAAAAAACCAGTCATTCTCTGTGGTGACCTCAATGTAGCACATCAAGAAATCGACCTTAAAAATCCTAAGACAAACCGTAAAAATGCAGGCTTCTCTGATGAAGAGCGTGCAAAAATGACCGAACTATTAGGTGCTGGTTTTACAGACACATTCCGTCACCTTTATCCAGATGCTATTGAGGAATATAGCTGGTGGTCTTATATGGGCAAGGCTCGTGAACGAAATACGGGATGGAGAATTGACTATTTTATCACCTCTAAACGTCTTGACGACAAAATTCAAGAAGCTAAAATTCACCAACAAATCTTTGGCTCTGATCATTGCCCAGTAGAATTAGATATCGATTTATAATATATTGAAAGTATAATCTACAGCCTCATCTTAGGATGGGGCTGTTGTAATAGGTGAAAGGAGACCTTATGGCTCAAAAACAAAAGGCTGTTGTCTTATTCAGCGGTGGGGTAGATAGTACTACATGTTTAGCGCTAGCTATAGAAAGATTTGGCAAAGACAATGTAGTGCCGTTATCCATTCAATATGGTCAAAAACATAGTAAAGAACTAGAGGCTGCTGCATCTATTCTTGCTTATTATGGAATTGAAGGTAAAACGATGGATGTCACTAAATTGTTTGCCTTCAGTAATTGCTCTTTATTGACTCAATCCACAGAGGAAATACCTCAAGGTTCATACAAGGAACAACAAGAAATAGAAGGGAAAGGTACGGTTAGCACCTATGTGCCATTTAGAAATGGTCTATTCCTATCTGCAGCGGCTTCCTTAGCCTTATCTCTAGACTGCGGCTATATCTACTATGGTGCCCATAGCGATGATGCGGCTGGTAACGCATACCCAGACTGTACAGAACACTTCTATAAATCCATGGGCGATGCTATCTTCGAAGGATCCGGCAAAGAATGCTCCTTAGAAGCACCATTCATCAACCATAACAAAGCAGACGTCGTAAAAGAAGGCCTACAACTCGGCGTACCATACCACCTAACATGGTCCTGCTACGAAGGCGGCGACAAACCATGCGGACACTGCGGCACCTGTATCGACAGAGCCGAAGCATTCCGCGCCAACGGCGTTGAAGACCCAGCACAATAATAGAATTTCTCTACATCCACTAAAACTGGATTATATTAGTAGCCGCCATTTAGGCGGCTACTTTGCATATAAACTAATAGATAAGATTGTATATTTGAAAATAGGCGGACCTTTTACGCCACTAATTCACCGCAACTGGCTTAGGCTAGTTGAGGCGCTTTGATGAGTAATATATTTTATATTATTTATCATGTGGGGATGCTGAGTTAAAGCGGCCTTTTACGTCACTATGTATCTGTAATGTTGATTTGTTAAATTCGCAGTGGAAGAAAATACCTTTTCAAAGAGCGACTTTGGCAGGTCGAGGCCCTCGGCCGATGACCGTATAGCCAGTGGAGCGATGAGGAAAGGTATTTTCTGACACCCCACCCTTGCGAATATTACACTGATGGTAGTTGCTGTAACAGGCTGCTTTAGCTCTCAACGACTTGTAGATATCGAAAATATATGATATTATAAATGCAACAACTGAATAAGACAGTTTGAAACCATCCTGTCTCTAAACAAAACTACGGAAATTCATAAGCATTTATAGCATGGTAGTTTTGCCATGCTTTTTTTATTTGAGGAGGTGAGTGTTATGATTACTACACGTAAATTGACTATTTCTGCCATGGTTGTGGCATTGTACATCGTCGTACTATATTTAACGCAAAGCGTTTCTTTCGGAGCGTATCAAATTCGTATAGCAACATCATTATATGCACTTGCTTATGCCTTTCCGTTTTTGGTAATTCCAATGGGGATTGGTAACCTCATTTCTAACTTCCTATTCGGTGGTCTTGGTATCCTCGATATGATGGGAGGTTTTGGCGTTGGTATTTTAACAACAGGTATAATCGTAGGTATGCGTAAGCTTGGCCTTAGCGCTTGGTGGGCGATTCTACCAATTATCTTTGTTCCAGCATTATGTGTACCGTTGTGGCTCAGCCCATTACTTGGTCTTCCATACTGGCCACTGGTATTGAACCTCATCGTAGGTCAAACAATTCCAGCAGTGCTTGGCTCTGTTTTGGTGAAAGCATTGATCAGCCGTCCTAGTATGGCCGCTTTATTAGGTGCTTTCAAATAAAAAGTACATAGGTAAATAAAAAGGCGTAAGCTCGATGTGAGCTTACGCCTTTTTTATGGCTAAATGTTATGGAGGTTGAAAGAATTAGCAGTTGTAGCCGCGCCATTTAGTTTCTACTACGAGGCGTTCAAGGGCAACCATGTACGCTGCTTGACGAGGTGGTACATTGTATTTATGTTGCATTTCCCAAACTGCTTCAAAGCTATTTTGCATATTTTTAGTTAAGCGTTCATTAACTTCTTCTTCAGTCCAGTAGAAGCTAGCTTTGTTTTGCACCCATTCATAGTAGGATACAACTACGCCGCCGCCGTTTGCAAGAACGTCAGGAATGATGTCGATACCTTTTTCATAGAAGTATTTATCTGCATCATTAGTAGTAGGGCCATTAGCACCTTCCAAGATGATTTTAGCTTGGATATTTTCCATGTTGTCTTTGTTCAATTGGTTTTCAAGAGCTGCCATGTACAATACATCAACTGGTTGAGCCAATAATTCTTGAGCACCAATTGTAGTCATACCTGGTTCGCTGTAACCTTCAAGGGAACGACCATGGGAGTTAGCATATTCGTATGCTTTTTCCACATCAATACCGTTAGGGTTGTAGATGTTAACGCTTACGTCGCCGATAGCAACAACTTTAGCGCCTGCTTGCGCAATGAGGCGAGCACCTACGGAACCTACGTTACCGAAGCCTTGAACTGCTACAGTAAGGTTTTTAATGTCTAAGTTTTTCTTAGCGAGGTAGCTTTGTAATGCGATGAGACAGCCGCGACCAGTTGCTTCATTACGACCTAAAGATCCGCCTACTTCAATAGGTTTACCAGTAACGATACCAGGGCTCCATTCGCCTTTTAATGTGCTGTATTCATCAGCAATCCAGCTCATGATTTGGGCGTTTGTATTTACGTCTGGTGCAGGCACGTCAGTATTTACGCCAATGATAGGAGCAATACGACGTACAAAGTTACGAGTCAAGCGTTCTAATTCGCGAGGGTTCAATGTTTTAGGATCAACTTTGATACCGCCTTTACCACCGCCATAAGGAATGTTAGCGATAGCATTTTTAATAGTCATCCAAGCTGCCAATGCACGAACTTCGTTTTCGTCGGAGTCAGGATGGAAGCGAAGACCACCTTTAGCGCTACCACGTAATGTGGAGTGTTGGCAACGGTAACCTTCGTATACGCGAACTTCACCATTGTCTAGTTGAAGAGGTACAGCTACTTTTAGTTCTCGTTCAGGATGACGTAATACTTCGTACTCACTACGAGAATAACCGAGTTTTTCTGCTGCTACATCTAACGTATTTAGCATGTTTTCATAAGGATTATAACCACTCATAATAACCTCCTGTATATAAGAGTAAATTAAGTTTTGCTAATTTTACACATACTGTAGTATTCGACATTGTATACATAATACCCTTTATAATTTTATAACTATATTCTATAGTTTTTAATGCTTGAAAAGTGTATAGAATATAGATATTTACTGTGATTATAGTCACTCCTGGAGTTAGAGGTAAATCGTAGTTTTTACACTATAAATGGATACTTTTACAAAAAATAAAAAGAGACCGATGAAAGATACTTTCACCGGTCTCATAAGAGAATATATTTTATTTTTCCATTGTATCTTCCACTGGAGTAGGAGGTACAGAAGAGTCTGTAGTTTGACCGTCACCCCACCATACGATACCGTATGAATGATTAAGAACAGAACGGTTAAATACAGGTGTTTCGATGCCTGCCTTACGTTGTTTGATATAGTCATCAAGAGCAAGACCTGCAGTACGCCCCATACGTACGATGGAACTAATATTAGTTAATACTAAGAAGGCCATGAATAAATCGGCTAAATTCCATACTAAATCAAGGGAGGCAATAGAGCCTACAAATGTCATGATGATTACACCGATACGGAATAAATGAAGATAGAATCTCTTTTCTGTTAAGTGGCTAATATTAATTTCGCCGTAGTAATAGTTACCAATTAAGGAACTGAAGGAGAACATTACGATAAAGATTGCTACCGCTGTTGGAGCCCAAGAACCAAGTTGTTGTTCTAGATTATGTTGTACTAGAGCAACACCAGTTAAACCTGTTGTGCTATAGTCGCCAACCATGAGTACAATGAATGCTGAAGCTGTACAAATGATGAAAGTATCAAGGAATACACCAAATGCTTGTACAAGACCTTGTTCAACAGGATGGTTAACAGCCGCAGTAGCCGCTGCATTAGGCACAGAACCTTCACCAGCTTCGTTGGAGAATAGACCACGTTTAATACCATTCATTACAGTGGCACCTAATAAGCCACCACCTGCTGCTACTGGTTCAAAAGCAGAGGAGATAATAGTATAGATTACATGTGGGAATTGAGTGATATTCATAATAACTACGAATAATGCAGTAGCGATATATAGTACAGCCATGATAGGAACGATGATTTCAGATGCTTTTGCAACGCGATGAATACCACCAAAAATAATGAGGCCAAGAAGTATTGCTACAACGGCACCGGTGTAGGATACATCAAAGTTGAATACTTGAAGGGATGCAGCTAATGTATTAGCTTGTACAGAGTTGTAAATCCAACCGTATGTAATACTGATCAAAATAGCGAATAAAACAGATAAAGCTTTGTTGTTTAAACCATAGCGAATGTAGTAAGCTGGACCACCGTAAAAGCCGCCTTTAGCAACAGGTTCTTTGTAGATTTGAGCCAATGTAGATTCGATAAAACCTGTAGCAGCACCGATGAGTGCAATAACCCACATCCAGAAGACCGCACCAGGACCGCCGAGAACAACGGCAATGGCGATACCTGCGATGTTACCAACCCCAACACGGGATGCGGTACTAACACAGAATGCTTGGAATGAGGACACGTGATTTTTCTCCGTGGAACTACCAGCACCACTGATTACGAGGCGAATCATTTCTTTGATCATGCGAATTTGTACAAAATTCGTTGTCATCGTAAAGAAGAGACCTGCGCCGATGAGGATAAAGATGATGAAATAGCTCCATAAATAACCATTTATGGTAGAAATAGCATCATTGAGCATTGCTTCCATAAAAAAGCCCCTTTCATATAAAATAATTCTATATAGTTATTGATGTTATTGTATCAATTTCTATAGAGTCTGTAAAATAAAAATCCCTCACAAACGTGAGGGATTTGTTAGTCATTTATTGTTCTATTATAGGTAAGGATATTCCCTATGCCTTGATAAACTCTTGGGATCCTTCCATACCTTGTAATAAGGTCTGTTCAGAGTGTTCCATGTGAATCTGAGCCAATTTACGAGCTTGTGTTGCATTATGAGAAGCAATAGCCTCTACGAGTTGGCGATGTTCTTCCCATGTTTTTCTAAGACGACCCGGTTGGTTCATAGAGAAGCTACGGAATCGATAGGTTTGTTCCCGCAAGTTGTGTACGATATCTGCTAAACGTTCATTACGAGAGGCACGGTATAGTACTTCGTGGAATTCCACGTCCGCTGCTACAACGGATTCCATATCCTTGTTTTCCATATGATCGCCAATCTCGACGAGCATTCGTTCTAATGTTTCGATTTCTTCTGCAGTGATACGTTCTGCTGCAAGACCAGCTGCTAGCTCTTCGAGGGCAGAACGAATTTCAAATACTTGGGTAATATCCTTTAACGATATATTGGCCACATATGTGCCACGGCGAGGTACCATGACAACAAAGCCTTCTAATTCAAGTTTACGTATAGCTTCGCGAATTGGTGTACGGCTTACACCAAGTTCTTCGGCTAGAGGAATTTCCATGAGGCGTTCACCTGGTTTTAAAATGCCATCTTGAATTGCTTGACGCAATGTTTCACTTACAACTTCGCGTAGAGGTTTATACGCATCGAGGCGTATTGGTTGTAACCGTTTTGTCATGGTAAGTCCTCCTGTGTACATGTTTTTGTAATAAGAGATAGCCAATCATGGCCTGCTGCTTTGATTTCTTCTTGTAGTTGTAATGCTTCCATCGGTTTGTTCAGCAATACCACCATTGTAGGACCACTACCAGTCATGATGGTTGGATAGCCGCGGCTAGTGAAGAATTCTTTACAAATGACAAGTTCTTCGTGGTCTGGGAAGAGTAGTTCTTCAAATGTATTAGCACTAGCAAGGAACGCTGATTTTAAGTCATTGTTTTCTAGGTGTCGTTGGACTGTATCGATGGTTTGTTTTGTTGCCACTGATTTGTCATTAAAGCGTCCATAAGCAGCCGCTGTAGATACAGAAACCTTAGGTTTCACTAGCAATAGCCAATGTGGTTCTGGAGATTTTCCGTACGTTAATATTTCGCCACGACCTGTGCCACGTGCTGTACCGCCTTGTAATAGGAATGGCACATCAGAGCCAAGTGTAGCACCTATTTTTAATAGTTCCTCTTGAGTAAGGCGCAAGTCCCAGAAACGGTTGAGGCCCATTAACATAGCAGCTGCATCAGCACTACCACCACCAAGACCTGCTTGGATCGGTACGCGTTTTAATAGGTGGATTGCAGCCCCCGCTTTGCAGCCTGTATAGGCTTGGAGTGCTCGTAATGCTTTTAGGGCAAGATTCTCTTCGCCGTAAGTGACGAGTTTTTGCATATACTCAGGCAATTCTGGAGCCCCGCCGGAGAATACTACGGAATGATGCTTAGCAAAATAAATGGAATCGCTAAGGCGAATAGATTGGAAGATAGAGTCGATATCGTGGTAGCCATCTTCACGCTTGCCTGTAATAGCAAGACCAATATTGATTTTACTGCAACCGAGTTGCTCAAAACTTTTACTCATGATAGCCTCGTTTGTAACATACAGAATATATGCAATTTATATGTTTATTTTATACTCTTATAAAGTGATTGAAAATAACCATTAAGTGGTTTATGATGAATTTGTATACGCATATTGTTTTATTACTAAATGTATTGTAAATAGCGTATGTTTTAGTTAGTTCATTATAGAATATTTATAGTGAAATGGCAATTTGGAGGAAGCTATGTTCGCTAAGTATAGAAGTGTTATCTATGAAAGCCTTATGGTCATTCTTGGATGTGCCATATTTGGTGCCGGCCTTGATGCCTTTGTATTGCCACACAAATTGGTGAGTACTGGTATTAGTGGGGTAGGCTTGATTTTGTATTATTTAACGGGCTTATCTGTTGGTTCTTGGAATATGATTTTAAATATTCCTATATTCTGGGCTGCTTGGAAGTGGCTGGGCACCCGTGTTGTTATCAAAACCTTGTATGGCACATTGATGCTGTCTTGGATGGTTGATTTATTTAACTTCTTGCAATATGACATGATTATTAAGGATCCTTTGTTGAGTTCCATGATGGCTGGTATTACTACTGGTGTAGGTCTTGGCATTGTATACCGCGTAGGCGGTAACACAGGTGGGCTTGATCCTATTGCACTCATTGTACGCAAATATTATGGACTTCAAATGGGGTCCATTAATAGTGCCATAAACTGTGCTATCCTTGTTGCTGCAATTGGTGTTGTTGGCCTTGAAGCCGTAGCGGTCACACTTATTAGTGTCTATGTGTATACCATCATTACGAATAAGGTGGTTATCGGCTTTAATCAGCGGAAGGTTGCTTTCATCATTACCTATCGTACTGATGAGGTCTGTGAATGCATCATCAATAAGGTTGGTCGTGGCGCAACTATCATTAATGGCATTGGTGCTTATACGCGGACGCCGAAGCAAATCGTTATGGTAGCCGTTAATCTCTTGCAAGTAAATAAATTAAAAGAGGTTATTCAAGAGGCGGATCCAAATGTGTTCATCTTAATAACTGATGCGCAAGAGGTCATTGGGCAAGGCTTTACACAACCGATTATCCCTACTGTAGTGTGTGAACAGTTAAAAGATAAGAGTACCACACAAGAGGATAATACACAGACTATACATAATCGCTAAGTAAAGCAAAATGTAAAATCAGAAAAGTAAAATTCAAAATGTAAGCATTAGTCATCTCATATTAATTATGTGTAAATATAATATTTTATGAATGACATATACATTTGAGATTAGGAGGTTCCTATGGCTCATAAATTAGCAGGTACGCCTGTACAAGAACAAGATATTATAGATGTACAAACTCTGGTAGATGCCTATTTTGACAATGCACCAGATGTAACTGATCCGACACAACTCGTATCCTTCGGTACATCAGGCCACCGTGGTACCTCTTTAAAAGGTACCTTTACGGATTTACACGTAGCGGCTATTACACAAGCAATCTGTGATGGTCGTGGTCAATTTGGTGCGACAGGGCCCATTTTTGTGGGCCAAGATACACATGCCTTATCTCAGCCTGCATTAGTAACAGTGCTTGAGGTACTTGCTGGTAATGGTGTGACTGCCATGGTTGATGCGGATATGGACTTTGTTCCAACACCATCTGTGTCTCGTGCAATCATTCGATATAATGAAAGTCACGATAAAAAAGCAGATGGTATCGTTATTACACCATCTCACAATCCTCCAGATAATGGGGGCATTAAGTATAATGCTACCAACGGTGGCCCTGCAGATACGTTGATTACAAAATGGATTGAAACCCGCGCCAATGAGTACGTTCGTGCTTATTGTGAATTAGAAGGGTTTAAACGCATTAGCATAGATAATATTGAACCAGATCAACAAGTGCCTTATGACTATAAGGGCTTATATGTGGAAGAGTTATCTTCCATCATCAATATGGAAGCCATTCAAAGTGCGAAGCCTAAAGTTCTTGTCAATGCATTAGGTGGTAGTGGCCTTGGTTATTGGCGTGCTATTAAAGAACGATATAATCTCAATATGGATATTATCAATGATGAATACGATCCAACCTTTAGCTTTATGACCTATGACCATGATGGCAAGGTGCGTATGGATTGTTCCTCTGAATATGCGATGGCGGATGTAACTAAACAAATTGGCAATTATGATCTCGCTGTTGGCAATGATCCTGATTATGATCGCTACGGTATCGTTACTGCAGAGGGCCTTATTTCACCAAATGCATTCCTTACAGCGGCTGCGGATTATCTGTTTACAACCCGTGGTTGGACTGATAAAGGGGTAGGTAAAACCGTTGTTTGTACCACTATGATTGATAAATGGGCGGCTGTTAAAGACATTCCGGTTTATGAGGTTCCGGTAGGCTTTAAATATTTTAGCTCTTTATTATTTGATGGTGAGATTGGTATCGGCGGTGAAGAATCTGCAGGCGCATCGTTCCTTAAAAAGGACGGCACCGTATGGACTACCGATAAAGACGGCATGGTAATGGCGCTTCTAGCAATGGAAATGTATGCCGTTATGGGCACAACTGTTGATCGCCTCTACAATAATATTGTTGAAGGTTGTGGTGACCCACGATTTGGTCGCATTGATGCGGCTTGTACAAAGGCGGCAAAGGCCAAGTTGAAACAGTTGAATGCAAGTTCCATTACAGCCACAGAGGTAGATGGAGACCCTATTACGAATATACGCACTACATCTTTATACAAGGATATGCCCATCGATGGGGTTCGCGTAGAAACTGAAACAGGTTGGTTTGTAGCGCGTCCGTCCGGTACAGAGGATTTGTATAAAATCTATGGTGAAAGCTATAAAGGGGATAAAGGTTTAGTCGCATTATTGACAGCAGGAGAGGCTATCGTAACGGCTGCATTATCCGACGAAGTGTAAAATACTGTTTTTACATGAAAACTCATGAAGATTTCACCGTAGAAAAGTAATAAATGTGATATAATATATTAATATAGTTTATTGAATACCCTATATGGGTCAAATAGTTTGTAGTGCTCAGAAAAGGTGATGTTATGAAATTAGTTGTTACCGTTGTCGGCGTTGACCGCGTTGGTATCATTGCAGGGGTTAGTACTGTACTTGCTAACCACGGCGTAAACATTATGTCTATAAATCAAACCATTCTTGATGGCGTTTTCAATATGATTATGATGTGTGAAACAAAGTCTGAAGATGTGAAAGATTTGACATCTATTCAAGATGCTTTGAATGCACTCGGTAAAGAACTTGGTGTTGAAATCCGTGCACAACATGCTGATATTTTCTTAAGCATGCACCGTGTAGGATAGGAGGCACTATGTTATCTATCGACAATATTTTAGAAACGAATCAGATGATTCATGATAACAAGCTTGACGTACGTACCATTACAATGGGTATTAGCTTGCTTGAATGTGCATCTAGCTCTGGTAAAGAGTTGTGTGATCGTATTTATGATCGCATTACGAAAGAAGCAGAACACCTTGTGTCTACCGGTGAAGATATTGAGCGCGAGTTTGGTATTCCTATCATTAACAAACGTATTTCTGTAACACCGATCTCATTAGTGGCTGGTGGTAGTGATTTAACATCCTATGTTCCTATTGCAGAAGCGATGGATCGCGCTGCAAAAACAGTAGGTGTAAACTTTATCGGCGGTTTCTCTGCTCTTGTAACAAAAGGTGCTACACGGGCTGACCGCATTTTGATTGATTCCATCCCAGAAGCGTTGGCAACTACAGATATCGTATGTAGCTCTGTAGGTGTGGGCTCTACTAAAACGGGTATCAACATGGATGCAGTTCGCGATATGGGGATCATCGTTAAGAAAACGGCAGAACTTACAAAGGATAATGATGCTCTTGGTTGTGCTAAGCTTGTTATTTTCTGTAATCCTGTAGAGGATAATCCATTCATGGCCGGTGCCTTCTTCGGTGTAACTGAAGGGGATAGCGCTATTTCTGTAGGCGTATCTGGTCCAGGCGTTGTAAAACACGCACTAGAATCTGTACGTGGTCAATCCTTTGACGTTGTAGCAGAAACGATTAAACGCACTGCTTTCAAAATTACTCGTGTAGGCCAATTGGTAGCACAAGAGGCATCTCGCCGTCTTGGCAAACCATTCGGTATCATTGACTTGTCCTTGGCACCAACACCAGCTGTAGGTGACTCGGTAGCTCACGTTCTTGAAGAAATGGGCTTATCCTCTTGTGGTTGTCACGGTACTACAGCAGCACTTGCATTGCTTAATGATGCGGTGAAAAAAGGTGGCCTTATGGCATCTTCTCACGTAGGCGGTCTCAGTGGTGCATTTATTCCAGTATCTGAAGATGCGGGTATGATTGATGCTGTATCTTGTGGCAGTTTATCCCTCGATAAATTAGAGGCTATGACATGCGTATGTTCTGTGGGCCTTGACATGATTGCTATTCCTGGTAACACAACAGCAGATACAATTTCTGCAATCATTGCTGATGAATCTGCTATTGGTATGATTAATAATAAGACAACTGCGGTTCGTGTAATTCCTGTACCTGGTAAAACAGTAGGCGAGGTTGTTGAGTTTGGCGGCTTGTTAGGCTATGCTCCAATCATTGAAGTAAGCCATATAGTGCAGCTGAGTTCATCGCACGTGGTGGTCGTATTCCTGCACCTATTCGTAGCTTAACGAACTAATATTGTTTTACCCAGTTGTTGGAGGTGTCTTATGAGTGATTATGTGCTCGATTATGTATGGGCCTTTGCTCTGGCGCTCGTCATAACCTTTGCACTTACCCCTTTAGTAAAACGCTTTGCTGTTGCTGTTGGGGCAATAGATAAACCTGATGCCCGCAAGGTACATCATGGTGCTATTCCACGACTTGGTGGGTTAGCAATCTTCCTCGGTTATATCGGATCGGTTCTCTTTAATGGATCTATCCCACATGACCATAAACTATTTGGCTTTGTACTTGGTACTGTTATTCTTGTGCTTGTGGGCATATGGGATGATATTAAACAAATTGAGCCAAAGACTAAGTTGATGGGCCAAATTATAGCAGCTGCTATTTTGGTGGCTTACGATATTCGCGTAGACTTCATCAACCTTCCTTGGGGTGGTGTGGTATACCTTAAATATTGGGCTGCTCCATTGACTATTTTCTGGATTGTAGGCTTTACGAATATCGTAAACCTTATCGATGGACTTGATGGCTTGGCAGCAGGCATTTCCTTTATTGCTTGTATTGCTGTTTGTGCTATGACATTACAACTTGGTCAAACAGACCTTGCCTGTATTTCATTGGCACTAGCAGGTGCAACAGTAGGGTTCTTGCGGTATAACTTTAACCCAGCGAAAATCTTCATGGGGGATACGGGCTCTATGCTCCTTGGTTATACATTAGCCGCTATTTCTGTAATGGGGGCTGTTAAAACGGCGGCTACTATTGCATTAGTGGTACCAGCTATCGTGCTAGGCTTACCAATTCTCGATACATTGTTTGCTATCGTGCGCCGTAAAATCAGCGGTCGTCCGATTTTCAAGCCTGATAAAGGCCATGTGCATCATCGTTTGTTAGCACAGGGCTTATCTCAAAAACAAGCAGTGCTAATGATGTATGCTGTAACGGCTCTCTTTGGTGGCGTATCCGTCATCGTAGCAGAGGTCAATGCTTGGATTGGTATCGCATTAGTACTCGTTATCTTCTTAGGTAGTATTTATGTGGCTCGTCGCCTTGGTGTTATTACTCACAGTGATGCGGCAGGTCATCCACTACCACGTCCTACAATTGAACGCAGCGATTCAGATGAAACTATTTCCTTTGATCGTGAAGAATTGGCAAAAGCTTTAGAGGAATCCGAGGATTCCCATAAGAAATAACCATGTGGGGCGCTTGGCGCCCCATTTTTTCTATCCTACTATGTTGGAGGCAACTATGTTAAAAGTTATGACAATCTTTGGTACAAGACCTGAGGCTATCAAGATGGCTCCTCTTGTAAAAGCATTAGAAGCAGCACCGGATATGGAACCGATTGTAACCGTTACGGCACAACATCGCGATATGCTCGATCAAGTACTAAACTTGTTTAATATTACCCCTGATTACGACTTGAATATTATGAGCCAAGGTCAAACATTGTACGATGTAACAAACCGTGCATTGATGGGCCTTAAAGATGTATTAGAAGAAGCTAAACCTGATGTGGTTCTTGTACATGGTGATACTACAACTACCTTTGCAGGTGCTTTGGCGTCCTTCTATCAAGAAATTCCTGTAGGCCATGTAGAAGCAGGCCTTCGCACTGGTGATATTTACTCTCCATTCCCAGAAGAGATGAACCGCAAGTTGACTGGTTCTATTGCGACATATCATTTTGCACCAACAGCTAGTTCTGAAAGTAATCTTAAAAAAGAAAATATAAATACAGACCATTTGTATGTAACAGGCAATACGGTTATTGATGCCCTTGATACAACAGTACAAGAAAATTATGTGTTTGATGATGCTGCTATCAATGCATTAGATCCTGAAAAACGTACAGTGCTTGTTACTACACATCGCCGTGAAAACTTGGGTGAGCCTATGCGCCATGTATACCAAGCTATTCGCGATTTGCTTGATGAATTTAAAGATATTCAAGTGGTATTCCCTGTACATAAGAATCCTAAAGTTCGCCAAGTTGTACAAGAAGAACTCGGTTCTGTAGAACGTGTTACATTAATTGACCCGCTTGATTACGAACCATTTGCTAATTTGATGGCTAAATCCTATTTGATTCTTACTGATTCTGGTGGGATTCAAGAGGAAGCACCAGCTCTTGGTAAACCAGTTCTCGTATTGCGTGATACTACAGAACGCCCAGAAGCTGTTGAAGCTGGTACTGTGCGCCTTGTAGGTACTGACAAAGACGCTGTACATGCAGCAGCTCATGAATTGTTGAGCAATGCAGAGGCTTATAAATTGATGTCTAATTCCGTTAACCCATATGGTGACGGCAAAGCATCTGAACGCATCATCCAAGCGTTGCGCCATGAATTTTTAGGCGATCCTAATCGTCCTGAACGTTTTGGTAAATAATATGGATAAGGACCTTGTGAAAGCCCTCGCCATGGCAACATCGGCGGGGCTCACACTCGTTTTCTGTATAGGTGGTTTCATTTGGATTGGATATACACTGGATGGTTGGTTTAGAACTGAACCATTATGTATGATTGTATTTGGTCTTATTGGAGCTATAACAGGTTTTTATATGTTATATAAACAAGTTAAGTAGTGAGGTATATATGAATCAATATATTAAATTCATAGTGCGTGTGCTACTAACTTGTTTTTTTATTGCCTTTTTAGGCGGTATAATACAAGTTTTATGTGGCCTAGAACAGTATCTATGGGGATGGTTTTGGGGGATTTTTATAATGGTACTCTACTTGCTAAGTTTAGCTTTGCATGGTCAATCCATTGTATCAGGAGATCCTTACAAAGCCGTTCGTAAAGCTCGCAGACAGATGATATGGCGTCTTATGTTAGTAGGTTCCTTAGTAGTCTTAGGATTAAAGATTCCTGGCATAGAGGCTATTAGCATGTTTGTTGGTGTCGCACTTATTCAGCCCGCATTATATGTTGTTTACTGGTGGCTTAGTCGACATTTCTAATCTTATGATGTGTTAAATTATAGATATATTCCAATAATGCATTATACACAATACATTCATGAGAAATTAGAATTGTTTACCTTTCAAGTGTTGATTATATATCTATAACGATGTATGATGATACATATATATATTATTTATATTTATTGTAAGTATATTAGTTTTTTATTATGTCTATGGAAGGGGTTGAGAACGTGGAATTACATGCGGGACACCATGAAGTCGTGCAGTGGTTAGGGTTGACATTTAATTTGGATACTCTAATTGCTACATGGGTTACTATGGCTATTGTAATACTGATAACAGTACTAGCCACCCGGGGACGTAAATTGGTGCCTGTAGGCTTGCAAAATATAGTTGAATCTATATTGGAAGGCTTAGAGGGGCAATTAGCTCCGAACTTAGGTCGTCATTGGCCGATGGTGAGTTCCTTGTTATTTACGTTTTTCTTATTTATTTTTGTAGGAAATGAATTAGGTTTAATGCCTACGTTTAAGGCTTTAACCTCACCAACATCCGATATTAATACTACTGTTGCATTAGCTCTATGTAGCACATTAGTAGTATGGGTTATGGGGATTAAAGTTAAAGGCTTATCCTATTTCAAGCATTTCGTACGACCTTATAAGGCTTTGCTAATACTGAATATCTTTGAAGAGATTGCTAGACCTGTTACACTTGCCTTCCGTCTATTTGGTAATATCGTAGCTGGTGAAATTCTGTTAGAAGTATTGTACAATTTGCCTTGGTTTGTACCGGTACCATGGGTATGGATTGCTTTTAGTTTATTTATTGGTATTATTCAAGCCTTTATTTTTACCGTTCTTACTGCATCCTACTTGGGGATGGCTCTTAGTGAGGAACATTAATTTTTTACGGAGGATATATTATGGAAGCTCAAGGTTTATTCGCATTAGCAGCAGCAATCGCAGTAGGTTGTGGTGCCATTGGTGCAGGTATCGGTGACGGTCTTGTATCTAGCAAAGTAATTGAAGGTATTACGCGTCAACCTGAATTGCGTGGTCAATTGATGTCTACTATGTTCGTAGCGATTGGTTTGATCGAAGCGATGCCTATCATCGGTGTAGTAGTAGCATTTATTTTGTTATTCAGATAATAACGAGGAGGAATAACCTTGGTTGACTTAAGCCTTGGAACGATTCTTGCTCAAATGTTGAACTTTTTTATATTAGTTTGGCTATTAGCTCGTTTTGCATATAAACCATTATTGGCTATGATGACAGAACGTAAAGAACGAATTGCTAAAGACTTAGAAGCTGCAGAAAAAGCTCGTGTAGAGGCAGAGGGCTTTAAAGCTGATTATGCTGCTCAAATTGCTAAAGCACGTCAAGAAGCACAACAAATTGTTGAAAAAGCAGTTCAAGAAGCAGAAAATACAACACGCGAACAATTAGCGACAGCACGCGAACAAATTGAACAAGAAAAAAATCGTGCTCGCCAAGATATTGCAATCGAACGTGATCGTGCTATGAATAGTTTACGCAATGAAGTTGTTTCTTTGTCTGTAGCTATGGCTGGTAAAGTTGTTGCTAAAGATATGAACAGCGAAACTAATACAAAATTGATCGAAGACGCTATTCGTCAACTTGATAGTAAAACGATAGGGTTGTGATACGATGAGCATAGAAATTGTAGCAGATAAATATAGTTCGGCTATGTTTGAATTAGCTCAAGAACAAAATAAGTTGGAACTCATGGAGGAGCAATTAGGTTATGTAGCATCCGTAATGGTTGATCAACCTGAGTTGCGTTCATTTCTAGAGAATCCAATCGTTACAGAAGATGCAAAGATTAAGCTTATTAGTAAAATTTTTGACTCTAGTATCGATAAAGTTGCTCTACACTTTATTTATGTGATGATTAAGCGCGGTCGTTATCGCTATATAGCATCGGCTATCGAAGCGTTTATTAAGAAATCACGTGCAGCACGTGGTATTTTGGAAGCTACTGTAACAGTAGCTGAACCAATTACAGCTGATGTAGAAGCATCTGTACAAGCTAAACTAAGAGAAGCAACAGGAAAAGATGTCATCTTATCCGTGCGTCAAGATCCATCCATTATGGGTGGTATCGTTATCCAAGTAGGGGATAAACGCATCGATGGCTCTGTAGCTCGCCGTTTAGAGGAATTAGAAAAATCTTTATTAAGAACGAACTCTATTAGATAGGGGTGAATGGGTATATATGAAAATGAAGCCTGAAGAAATCACTGCTATAATTAAACAGCAGATTCAGGACTATGATGTTGACCTCAATGTCGATGACGTGGGTACTGTTCTTGACGTAGGGGATGGCATCGCCCATATTTATGGTCTTGAAAGAGCCATGGCTGGTGAGTTGTTAGAGTTACCACACGGCGTATATGGCTTGGTTTTGAACTTAGAATTAGATAATGTTGGTGCCGTACTATTAGGTGACGACTTCTTGATTAAAGAAGGCGATGAAGTACGCCGTACTGGCAAAATTATGGACGTACCAGTAGGTGATGCTCTTATTGGTCGTGTAGTAAATCCATTGGGGCAACCTATCGATGGCAAGGGTGCTATTCAAGCGACTGAACGTCGTCCTGTAGAACATCCAGCGCCTGGTATTGCGGATCGTCAATCTGTAAACGAACCATTGCAAACAGGTTTGAAAGCTATCGATGCGATGGTGCCAATTGGCCGTGGCCAACGTGAGCTTATCATTGGTGACCGTGGTACAGGTAAAACTGCAATTGCTCTTGATACAATTATCAATCAAAAAGGTAAAGATGTAATTTGTATCTATGTAGCAATTGGTCAAAAAGAATCTACCGTAGCTCGTGTAGTACAAAAATTGGAAGAAACAGGTGCGTTGGAGTATACAATCGTTGTTTCTGCTAGTGCTTCTACAGGGGCTCCACTACAATACATCGCTCCGTACGCAGGTGTTGCTATGGGTGAATACTTCATGTACAAAGGCAAACATGTACTTTGTGTATATGATGACTTAACTAAGCAAGCGGCTGCTTACCGTGCTATGTCTTTATTATTACGTCGTCCACCAGGGCGTGAAGCGTATCCAGGCGACGTATTCTACTTACACAGCCGTCTATTAGAACGTGCTGCGAAACTTTCACCAGAACTTGGTGGTGGTTCCATTACTGCGTTGCCAATCATTGAAACACAAGCCGGTGACGTATCTGCATACATCCCAACAAACGTAATTTCCATTACTGATGGTCAAATTTTCTTGGGTACAGATATGTTCTACTCTGGCATCCGCCCAGCGGTTGATGTAGGTTTGTCCGTATCCCGTGTAGGTGGTAGTGCGCAAACTAAAGCGATGAAACAAGTAGCAGGCCAATTGCGTTTGGACCTTGCTCAATATCGTGAGTTAGCCGCCTTCGCTCAGTTCGGTTCCGATCTTGATGCGGCTACTAAAGCACAATTAGACCGTGGTGAACGTTTGACTGAAATGTTAAAACAAGGTCAATATGAACCTATGAGCGTAGCGGAAATGGTTATTAATCTTTACGCTGGTACAAAAGGGTATTTAGCAAATATTCAAGTAGATGATATTTTAGCGTTTGAAGCTGAACTTTTACGTTATATAAAAGCTAACTATCCTGAAATCATCACAAATATTGAAACGTCTAAGAAAATTGACGAAGATACTGAAAATCTATTGAAACAAGCAATCCCAGAATGTGTAGAAGCATTTGGTTCTACGCATACATTAGTGTCTCGTAAGGAGGCGTAATGTATGGCTAGTGCACAAGATTTGCGAAAACGCATAAAAAGTGTTACCAATACGCAACAAATTACTAAAGCGATGAAGATGGTAGCCTCTGCTCGTCTTCGTAAGGCGCAAACTAAAGCGGAAGCTACTCGTCCTTACGCAGAGAAGATTGGGCAAATCTTGCGTCATATATCTAATAGTGATTTAGAAGGCTTTAGCAGTCCTTTGTTAGAGGTACGCCCTATAGAACGCACATGCTATATCGTAGTAGGTGCCGATAAGGGCCTTGCAGGGGCATTCTCGTCTAATGTGTTGAAGTTTGCTATGGAACAATTGCATGGTAAATCTTCCGATACATACCGTGTTATCACGGCAGGTAAAAAGCCTAGAGACAGCATGAAATCTAGAGGAATTCATATCGATAAGTCCTATGCAGGCTTCTCTGATAAACCTTCTTATGAACATGCTCGTGCCATTATGCATGAAGCACTTTCACTATACGAACGTCATGAAGTTGACGAAGTCATCATGATCTATACACGTTTTGTAAATTCTATGACGCAAATTGCACAGGCTGAGCGCTTGTTGCCGATAGAGCAACCACAAGATGAGGTAAAGGGCGAAGAGTATGATTTCATGCCATCTGCTGTATCTGTCTTGGAGGCGTTGCTACCAAAATATTTAGAAATTACTGTTTATAATGGATTGTTGCAATCTGCAGCAAGTGAATTAGGTGCTCGTATGACAGCTATGACATCTGCTACAGATAATGCAGGGGAACTCATTGATTCCTTAGGTCTTGAATATAACAAGTTACGTCAATCTAGCATTACAAACGAAATTTCTGAAATCGTTGGTGGCGCTAATGCCTTGCAATAAATAAGGAGACATTTGTCGATGAGTAATAATATTGGTAAAGTTGTGCAGGTCATTGGCCCAGTTGTAGACGTGCGCTTCGATGCTGGTCATTTGCCAAGCATCTACAACGCCATCAACATCTACCATGATCATAAGGCACATGATAGACAAAAAATTGTAGTAGAGGTTATGCAACACTTAGGCGACGATACTGTACGTTGTGTTGCGATGAGCTCTACTGACGGTATGACCCGTAATATGGATGCCGAAGATACTGGTGCTGCAATTGCGGTTCCTGTAGGCGAAGGCGTGTTGGGTCGTATCTTTAACGTATTGGGTGAAACTGTAGACCATGATCCAGCTCCGGTTGTAGCCGATGAAAAATGGCCTATTCACCGTCCAGCACCTAAATTTGACGACCTCTCTCCAGATACTAAAATCTTGGAAACAGGTATTAAGGTCGTTGACCTTATCGCTCCATATGTAAAAGGTGGTAAAATTGGACTCTTCGGTGGTGCCGGTGTAGGTAAAACCGTATTAATTATGGAATTGATTCACAATGTTGCCACAGAGCACGGTGGTTACTCCGTATTCTCCGGCGTAGGCGAACGTACTCGTGAAGGTAACGACTTGTGGAATGAAATGAAAGAGTCCGGCGTTATCAACAAAACAGCTCTCGTATATGGCCAAATGAATGAGCCACCTGGGGCACGTATGCGCGTAGGTCTTACAGGCCTTACAATGGCTGAATACTTCCGTGATGTGAAAAAACAAGACGTGCTCTTGTTTATCGATAATATCTTCCGCTTTATCCAAGCGGGCTCTGAAGTATCTGCCCTCCTAGGTCGTATGCCATCTGCCGTAGGTTACCAACCTACATTGGCTAATGATGTAGGGGCATTACAAGAACGTATTACATCTACAAAAGAAGGCTCTATTACTTCTGTACAAGCTGTATACGTACCTGCCGATGACTTAACTGACCCTGCCCCAGCGGCAACATTCGCTCACTTGGATGCGACAACAGTATTGTCTCGTTCCATTGCGGAACTTGGTATTTATCCAGCGGTGGATCCGTTAGATTCTACAAGCCGTATTTTGGACCCACATGTACTTGGTGAAGAACACTATGAAGTAGCGCGTGGCGTGCAAGAAGTATTGCAAAAATATAAAGATCTTCAAGATATCATCGCAATCCTTGGTATGGAAGAATTGTCTGACGAAGATAAATTGACTGTATCTCGTGCGCGTAAGATTCAACGTTTCTTGAGTCAGCCGTTCTTCGTAGCTGAAGTATTTACTGGTTCTCCTGGTAAATACGTACCATTGTCCGAAACATTGAGAGGCTTTAGAGAAATCCTTGATGGTAAACATGATGATTTGCCAGAAGGGGCATTCTACATGGTTGGTACCATCGATGAAGCCGTTCAAAAAGCAAAGGAAATGCAAGAGAAGGGGGAATAATCCATGGCGGAACCTATGACCCTACAAATCATTACACCTGATGCGATTGTCTTTGAAGGTAAGTCTACATTCTTTGTAGGTAAAGCTATCGATGGTCAATTTGGTATTTTGCCAAATCATGCACCTATGATTATTGCATTAGATTTAGCGCCATTACGCATAGATCAACCAGATGGAACATCTCGTGAACTTGCAGTATTTGGTGGTTTCTGTGAAATCGAACATAATAAGGTGAGTATTGTAACTCCAGACTGCCAAGATCCATCATCTATTGATGTGGAGCGTGCTCGTCGAGCTAAAGAACGTGCAGAAGGTCGGTTATCCAATCCTACACCTGATATTGATGTAGAAAGAGCAGAAGCTGCATTAAAACGTGCATTATTGCGCTTGCATGTAACTAAACAACTATAAAGAAAAAGGCTAGCCATAGGCTAGCCTTTTTCTATAGAATTTCATTTTGTTTATAGGAAACACTCATCTAACATTAAGGTCATCTACTTATACTAAAATTTGTCATTTAAATTTAATGACTTATTGTGTTAATTTGGAGGTTTTCTAATGAACGTATCAAAAAAATCTTTCATTGCTTTTGCTGTATTAGCATGCTGTTTTGGTGCATCTACACTAGGAACACATGTAGACGCATCTTATGGTTATAAATATACTGACTCGGTTCGTCCACCAGTAGAAACTCCTACAAATGATGCTTTTAGAGCTAACATGGTTAAACAAAATGAAGCTGATAATGCTAAATATGCTGCGACTACTAATACAAGTACAGCAAGTGCAAAAGATGATGATTCAATTTATTACGTAAGCGATTTATCTGATTCCTTCCGTAGTTCATTTACTGCACTTTTAAGAAATGCTGGTTTTACAGAGCATCAACTTAGATTAATCGGCTTGATTCACTAAGTTATGTATCGTTAATAGGTGAATACAAAAAGACCGTTAAGCAATTGCTTAACGGTCTTTTTAGTGTCTCTTATAATACGCTAACACCTTTTAAGGAATACGCTGTATTCTTAGGTTGTTCTACTTGGAAATCAAGTACTACTGGAGATTCAGAGTTAATACCAGGTGCTTGATAGCGGTCGCGGTCTGTTGGAATACGTTTGTATGGTAATTTATCAAGTAATACAGTCATAACTTTGTTCCATACAGCCTTATGTGTTGGCATTGTTAAGGAATCATCAGTTTGATTGAATCCACTGCGTACAGTGTGAATTACTTGATCGTTTACATCGTAATAATATAAAAGTGCATTTACCTTTGCGGCGATGTACATTTCACGATCATCATTATTATATGCATATGGGCTATTAACACCATTGATTTGTACATATACGTCTTGTAATGGTACAGGCATAATAACGATTTCAGAATTTTGTGCAGCTGCAATTTGTGCAAGGTCAACAGCTCTAATTTCAGCTGTTGGCGTATTAGTACTTACGATTGCTGTATCATAGTATGGATACTTAAGCGTATTAGATAGACGGTCTGTCATGTAACGACCTAATTGGGCTGTGTTTTCGTTGCGCAATTTTGCAGGTACAACAATTGTAACTTTGCGACTAGGGAAATTATCTAAGTGACCATCATAATTAGAATTAGAATTATTGATAGTCGCTTTTTCAGGTGTTCCAACAATTGGAGTTGAAACAGGTGTATTTGCAACCTTCAAAATAGGTTGACCATTATTATCGGCTTGTAATGTAGGGGTAGTCGTATCTATATTGGATGGCATAGAGTTAATGACTACCGGTTGAGCGGTATTTGATGTTAACTGGCTCATATTAATAGTGGCAGCACTTGCTGTAGCGAGTGTAGATGCCAATAGTACACCTAGTACTGTAAGTAGCGAACGTTTATAGCGTCCGAATGTATGAAACATAGTTCCTCCTCTAAATAAGACTCTTTAAAATTCACAAACAAAACAACTGGTATTATTATATCACATATACAAAAAAAAGAAGCAAGCTTTATGCTTGCTTCTAGGTCTGGTGGACGATGACAGGATCGAACTGCCGACATCCTGCTTGTAAGGCAGCGCTCTCCCAGCTGAGCTAATCGTCCATATGGTGACCCGTCCGGGAATCGAACCCGGGATACCGCCGTGAAAGGGCGGTGTCTTACCGCTTGACCAACGGGCCAGAATGGCTCCTCGAGTAGGACTCGAACCTACGACCGATCGGTTAACAGCCGATTGCTCTACCAACTGAGCTATCGAGGAATGGTACGATTGTTATTATATGTTAGATTAATTATAAAAGCAAGCGTTTTTTTTAAAATTACTATAAATCAAAAGATGTTAACTATGACTAAAACACATAACGTTATACAAAAAATCAATTAATTAAAAATTTTGATAAGTAAGTCATTAAAATTAATATAATC
>NZ_QSDY01000025.1 GCF_003463825.1 Veillonella sp. AM51-8BH | reverse complement strand
TAAAAAGCTTATCACATAGTAAATGGAGATGTAAATATCATATTGTTTTTGCTCCAAAGTATAGAAGACAAATAATTTATGGTCGGATAAAAGCTGATGTAGGTAAAATCTTACGAGATTTATGTAAGAGGAAAAATGTAGAGATTATAGAAGCGGAATGCTGTCCGGATCATATTCATATGTTAGTGACGATACCACCACATTTAAGCGTATCGAGTTTTATGGGATATTTAAAAAGCAAAAGTAGCCTCATGATATTCGATAAACACGCAAATTTAAAATATAAGTATGGAAATAGACATTTCTGGTGTAGAGGATATTATGTGGATACGGTAGGACGATATGAAGGAGCGATAAAAGAGTATATTCGCAATCAACTACAAGAGGATATAGCGCAAGATACATTAAACTTTAAAGAATACACCGACCCGTTTACGGGTGAGCCAGTAAAATAGGCAAAACAAAAGCCCCCGAGTAGGGGGCAGCCAGTGGTAATAGAGTGGTTGTCAGATCATTCAATGCCCTCTTTAGAGGGCCGCCACTAGAGAAAGACCCTTATAGGGTCAGAGCAAACCACCCGTTCTACGGGTGGTTATGATTTAGTGATAGACTACTATATTTATTTGGATTTATTTGGTCTATATTGATGTATTTCGTACTTAAATAATAATACCTACAATATTACTGTGTTTTATTGACATAATTAATACATATTGATATAGTAGGGTATAAATAAGTTTAGAAGACAAGGTATTCTAGAACCAGACTTCATCTAGGTTTTAGAAAAGTGTGAAAAATGACATGTGTCAAAAACGCCCCTTGTTGTGAGGTAGAAAGAGGGGAAGTTATGAAGAAGACATGGTATCTAATCATCGGAGTGGTTCTCTTGGTTATTGGCTGCATAGCCTATGGTTATCATGAATACCATAAACCAAAGACGGCACAAGAATTAAAGACTGTACGTGTAGCCTATTTACCAATTACTCATGCATTACCAGTATTTGCTACAAAAGAGCTGGAAACGGCAGATGGTCCTGTTCATGTAGAGCTTGTTAAATATGGGTCTTGGCCAGAGCTTATGGATGCGTTAAATACTGGTAAGGTAGATGCCGCAGCTGTTCTTGTTGAACTGGGTGTAAAGGCTCGTGAACAAGGCATTGATGTTCGTGCTGCTGCACTTGGTCATACAGAGGGTAATATTATCATCGTCAATAAGGATATTAACTCCGTTCAAGACTTAAAAGGCAAATCCTTTGCTATCCCTCATAAACAATCTACTCAAAAAGTTCTCGTGGATTGCATGCTTGAAGAAGCGGGTCTTTCTGAAAAAGATGTACAAATCGTAGAAATGAGCCCTCCAGAAATGCCATCTGCTCTATCGGTAGGTCAAATTGCTGGGTATAGTGTAGCCGAACCATTTGGCTCTCTAGCCCTTGAAATGGGAACTGGGAAGGTCTTCGAAGATCCTGACCATCTCTGGCATGATAATATTTGCTGTGCTCTTGTGTTTAATGGTCAATTCGTCGATGAACATCATGATTTGGCAAAAGCTTTCACCAAGGCCTATCTCGATGCAGGTAAATACCTAGATGAGCATCCAGAGTCCCAAAAAGAAATTGCCTTAAAATATTTAAAGTTTAAGGATCCTATTATTGAACGTTCCTTACAAGTGATTGGGTTTAAAGATTTAGCCCTTACAGAGGACCGTTATAATGCGCTTGTGCATCACATGACACATATTGATTTAATCAAAAAAGTGCCGACCTATTCAGAGTTTGTAGATACATCATTGTTACCATAGGAGGGGGACCATGAAGAAATATACATATGTGCCAGGTTCATTTATCGCAGCTTGGCTAATTTGGGAGTTAATCGTTCGCCTCGGCGGTTTTAACGAAGCGCTATTGCCAACGCCGTATAAGGTGTTGATCGGCTTTGGGGAACTCATCGGAGATGGCGTTCTATTTAAGGATATTGCAGATAGTTTAGTACGCTTCTTTATCGGCTATCTTATTTCCGTTGTAGCCGGCGTATTCTTCGGCCTTATCTTGGGGTGGTATAAGGGGATTTGGAACTACATCAATCCAATCGTTCAAGTCATTCGACCGATTTCTCCTGTGGCATGGTTGCCGTTTATCGTTCTCTTTTTCGGTATCGGTCAAGCGCCGGCTATCGTTATCATCTTTATCGCAGCATTCTTCCCGGTGCTATTGTCCACCGTGTCTGCTATTCAAAATATTGACCCTGTGTACATCAAGGTAGCGCGCAACTTTGGTATTAAACAGCCAGAATTGTTATTTAAAATCGTGTTACCTGCTGTATTCCCTGGCATTGCATCGGGCCTTCACATCGCTCTCGGTACAGCGTGGATCTTCCTTGTAACAGGGGAAATGGTGGGCTCCCAAACAGGCCTTGGCTTCCTCATTATCGATATGAGAAATAACTTGCGTAACGATCTCTTGATGGTAGCCATTTTGACCATCGGTTTCGTTGGGCTTTTACTCGATTGGGGCGTGTCCCTCATCGAAAAATGGATTTACAAACGTTGGGGTATTGAGAAATAGGAGGTGGCCTCATGGGTTATATTTCGGTGCGCAATGCACACAAGGAATTTATGAAAGATGGGGAACCACTCACCATTCTTGAAGATATCAACTTAGACATTGAAAAGGGCGAGTTTATTTGCCTCTTAGGCCCTTCTGGTTCCGGTAAAAGTACGCTATTAAACGCTATGGCGGGCTTTGAGCTCGTTACATCTGGTTCAATCACTATCGATGGTGAAGAGGTAAAAGCGCCTCAACTCAGATATGTAACGGTATTTCAAAACTATGGCTTGTTGCCGTGGCGTACGGTGGAAAGCAATATTGAGTTAGGCCTTGAAAGTAAAAAGGTGCCTAAAGAAGAGCGTCCCGCTATCATCGATAAATACGTTAAAATGGTAGGCCTTGATCATGCTCGCAATCGCTATCCTGCAGAACTATCTGGGGGCATGCAACAACGTGTATCCATTGCCCGTGCACTAGCGGTGGATCCAGATATTATCTTCATGGACGAACCACTAGGCGCCCTTGATGCGTTGACCCGTATCAACTTGCAAGACGAAATCTCTCGTATCTGCCGTGAAGAAGGCAAGACAGTTGTATTTGTTACGCACGATATTGAAGAAGCCGTAGTTCTTGCAGACCGCGTTGTAGTACTATCTGCAAATCCAGGTCGTGTACAAACTATCATCCCTGTGAACATCATCGACAGAACAGACCGTACATCGGCTAACTTTGTTAATATTCGTAACCACATCTTCGAACAATTCCAATTGGCAAAAGAAGACAAAATCGAGTTCTATATTTAGTTTTATATATCAGTTATATACATCTCAAAAGAAACACCCAAGAACTTTTCTGCTTGGGTGTTTTATAATGGACAAAATCCTAAAATAATGTATACTATAAGTAGCTGAAGGATTGTAAGAATTCACTGTAAGCACAAAAAAACTCCCTCAAGAACGGCGAAATACTTGAGGGAGTTTTTTATTGCTTATGATCGTCTAAGCTAACGGGGTTAATCACCATGAAACTTCCTATCTAACCACTTGCAAATGAGATAGCTGGTCACATTTACCACGATAGGAATTAGAAGGATTATAAGAATATCTTTCACTGTTGCACCTCCTTTCTGTACCTGATTCCCCAGAATGGAGTGGTGACATCTTGATTGTAGTACATATAACTATATATTTCTTATGCAATTCGTGTAATTATCATGTATAGTAGATATATATCGGTAATAACGTATGAAATTTAAATTGGAGGCTGTATGTCTTTATTTGAGTTAGAGAAGACCTTGTCTTTTGATAAATATATAGCGTCCTTTGATGCAGAGCGTGTAGAGAAGGTGCGCGGTTTTGTAGATTGGCTCTCTCAGTATTCGGGGAGTCTTGTCCATAATCCTTGGGGTGAGGTTAATCCTGAATTAGAGATTGTCACAAAGGGCTTTGATGCGGCCCGAGTACGTCGAGATAATTTGGTCGCTTATTTATTGCCACGCTTAGGTCGAGCTAAGGTCTTTGTGGTGGCTGAGGCAGTAGGATACCAAGGAGGCCGCTTTTCAGGGATTGCCATTACTTGTGAAAGAATGCTACTAGATAAGCACAAAACCATTCGTGCGAAGGATATCACGACTATTCAGTTGGAACGTACTAGTTCACCTACTAGCTCTTTGTTAAAAGGAGCACAGCAAAAGGATGGTTTTAATGAACCTACTGATACTGTGGTATGGAGTGCTATTGTTGAAAAGGGCATCGATCCTTATGATACATTGTTGTGGAATATATTCCCCTTTCATCCACATAAGGATGGCAACCCATTGACTAATCGCACACCTACGGATAAAGAGCAACAACTAGGTTGGGAGTATACAAAACGCTTGTTAGATTTACATCTTGAACTAGGCGGTGTAGAACCTCTTGTGCTCGCCGTAGGGCAAAAGTCGGCTGATACAATGGGCAAATTTGGCTTGTCTGCCATTGGTTTGCGACATCCCGCAAACGGCGGAGCTAATCTCTATCGACAAGGATTTGCTGAGGCGGTAGCTACCTATTTAAAATAATAGGTGATTGAGATAATTAAAATAATAAGTGATTGAGATAATTAAAATAATAAGTAATTGAGATACTTAAAATAATAAAAGATTGAGAGTTTCGGAGAGAAGTTTATGAAACGGTATTGTGATGCTTGCCGTCATTATTGTGATGAGGCGGCTATGTTTTGTCCTACCTGTGGGCAGTATACAGTGGCAACAGAGGTGGAGCGTATCGCACCAGAAGGCGATGTAATCTATCCTTTCGCCCATTACCAAATGAGTTATAAAGATACGTTTCTTTATGTAATGGGGAAAAAGTTCATGGATACGGATGGGCGTGCCTCTCGTAGAGAGTTTTTCCAGTTTCTATTGTTGTGGCATATTGCTATTGTCGGCTTGCTAGCAGTATTTTATGGCTTAACAGCAATATTCCATACGGGTCCATATCTAATCGGATTAGCAGGTCTTATCGTTGCCATACTCAGCTTAGTATCCTTGATGCCTTTGGCTGCGTTATCTGTACGACGCCTCCATGATACAGGTAAAAGCAGCGCTACCTTGTTGTTGTTTCTTATTCCTTTTGTAGGGCCTTTGATCTTATTAGGTTTGTTATGTGTAAAAGGACAGCCACAGGATAATCAATATGGCAGCGCATTGCAACATATCGTCATAGATAAGCGCTTGGCATCTATTATGAAGGTATCTCCTACGAGTAATGCTTTAACTACACGTGTTCTAGTGGGATTACTTGTTATAGTAATCTGTGTGTTTGGCGCATCTTTACGTGCGATGGGCCCAGCTAATGAAGTATTCCCTGACGGATGGCTTACAAACTCTATCGTTGGTGAAGGCAGTGCGGAAGCAGCGCGAGCTTCTGTGCAAAATTATTTTGATGCCGTAAATAACAAGGATTATGATAAGGCTTTCACCTATATCATGAGCCAAGCTAGTACAAATCCAGTGGAAAAGCAAAAATGGCTAGAGTCCATGAAAAAGGCGCCAAAGGTGGATGTAGTATCCCTAGGTGTTACACGGGTGAGTCGCACAGGGGATTTGAAGCGCATTGTCTTTGATGCAAACCTACAAACCACAAAGGTTGGTGCCGGTGTTGTAGAATCAACGCCGATGAAGCGCTATATTTCTGTCATTGAAGAGAATGGCGCGTGGCGTATCGAAGGATTTTACAAAACTATGCCAGATGATGACAAATAGAATATGATATATCTAAATAGCGTTAACATGGGGGCTACCCTCTTTTGTTAACGCTATTTTTATGTTACAATAGACATAACGTATGAAAGCGAGGCTTTCATCAAAATCGATCGGATTATATTGTAAAACTCATTAGATTGGAACGAAGAGAACGTACCCGTCGCGGCTGACATGTCTAATGATGGCAATATACTCATTTGCTATGGCAAATGGTCACAACAACACTAGGAACGGCAAAAATTGATAGCGCATTTTTGCGCCTATTTGACGAGACGCTAGTATTTTAGCGCCTTTTTCTTTGTGTGGCCTCTATAGCATAGATCAATTCAAGTGATAGGTGAGAAAAGAAACTATGTTAAATAAAATAATGAACAAAATTTTAGGAGGAACTGTGAATACAACAGATAATCAGGTTACTGCACAAGTGAAAGCAGAACCAACAGTAGCAAAACCTGCTACTCGTACAGCTGCGGCTGAAGGCGAACATAAACAGACTCGCCGCCGTACTAATACACGCCGCCCTGCTGGCGAGGGTCGTACTCGTCAACATGCAGCTGGTGAAGGTGAAGGCACAACACGCCAACGCCGTACAAATACTCGTACAAATGCAAATGGTGGTCGTACTAATACGACACGCCGTACAAATACACGTCGTAATGCTGAGCAAGGTGAAGGTCAAGAACGTACAGAACGTAAACCTCGTCAAACTCGTGCACCACGTGGTGAACGTAGTGAAAATACGCGTAATACGCGCTCTAACAATGGTCGCAATAGTCAAAACCGTAATAACAACCGTCCAAATAATCGCTCCACAAACCGCAACAATCAAGAGGCTCCTGTGGAATTAGTAGGTCGTACACCAAATGGCGCTAATAAGGGTAAATTCCAAATCATCCCTCTTGGCGGTCTTGGTGAAATCGGTAAAAACATGACCATCTTCCAATATGAGGACGAAATTATCGTTCTCGACTCTGGCCTTGCGTTCCCTAGCGAAGACATGCTTGGCGTAGATATCGTTATTCCTGATATGAGCTATATCATCGAGAATAAGGATCGCGTGAAAGCTGTCGTAATTACCCATGGTCACGAGGACCATATTGGTTCCTTGGCATACCTTATGAAAGAAATTAACTGCCCAGTATATGCAACAAACCTCGTTTGTGGTTTGATTGAAGGCAAGTTTAAAGAACATAAGGTATCTCCAAAATGTCTTCGTACGATTGCAGCAGGCGATGAAGTGCAAATTGGTCAAGTTAAGGTTGGCTTTATCCAAACCAACCACTCCATTCCTGACTCCTGCGCTGTGTACTTCGATACACCAATCGGTACTGTACTTCATACAGGGGACTTTAAAATCGACCAAACGCCAGTTGATGGTCGTTTGATGGATATGCACAAATTTGCTGAGCTCGGTAACAAAGGCGTATTAGCGTTGATGTCCGACTCTACAAATGTTGAAAAACCAGGTACTACAGGTTCTGAAAGCTCCGTAGGTCCTGCTATTAAACAAGCTGTGGGTGAAGCGAAAGGTCGCGTTGTATTGGCTACATTCGCATCTAACGTATCCCGTATTCAACAAGCTATTGATGCAGCAGTTATGTATAACCGTAAGGTTGTCGTTATGGGCCGCAGCATGGTAAATGTTACAGAAATCGCTCAAGAACGCGGTTACTTGAACATTCCACCAAATACAATCATCGACGTAGATGTAATGCACAACTACACGGATGATCAAATCATGATCTTAACAACAGGTTCTCAAGGTGAACCGATGGCAGGCTTGTCCCGTATGGCCACTAGCAATCACCGTACTGTAGAATTGGCACCGAATGATACTGTTATCATCTCTGCTACACCAATTCCTGGTAACGAAGGTGCTGTAGGTAGAACTATCGATAACTTGCTTCGCCTAGGTTGCCACGTAGTATACGGTAAAGATCGTGGTATCCACGTATCTGGTCATGCGAGCCAAGAAGAGCTTAAAACAATGCTTAACCTTGTTCGTCCAGAATACTTCATCCCAGTTCATGGTGAGTACCGTATGTTGCGCCGTCATGGTGAACTTGGTGTTGCTATGGGCGTAGATCCTAAGAAAGTCCTTATCGGCGACAATGGTCAAATCTTTGAGTTCGATAAAGATGGTGGTCGTAAAGCCGGTCGTGTACAAGCTGGCGCTATCTTCGTAGATGGCCTTGGCGTTGGTGACGTAGGTAACATCGTAATCCGCGACCGTCAACAATTGGCTCAAGAAGGTATGGTTATCGTTGTTATGGCGATGGACAAAGCTTCTGGTACAATCGTAGCTGGTCCAGACCTCGTGTCTCGTGGCTTCGTATACGTACGCGATGCAGAAGAACTTATGATTGCTGCAGAACATCGCGTAGACCAAGTCCTTGAAGAATGCGAAATGCAACGCATTAAAGATTGGACTACTATCAAGCAAAACGTACGCGACGCGTTGGGTAAATTCTTCTATGATAAAACTCGCCGTCGTCCGATGATTTTGCCGATTATTCAAGACGTATAATCAAATACAATAGATGAAAGTACCGCACCTCATGGTGTGGTACTTTTAACATGTTAAAAGGAACCTTTCAAATCTACTATAAATAGCGGTACCATCGCATTTATCTACTACATAGGGTATTTGAAGTTACCTTTTTAAACTGTTATAATTAAAAGATACCAATTAATCTATCTTCTTTGATTCAGAATGGAGATTTATGAAACAAACAAATACAAGAGCGATGGTAGAAACAGCATTTGTATCGGCCATCGTTGTTATGTTAACCATAGTAGGTTCTACGGTTCCTATCCTCAGTTTGTTAGCAACCTTGGTTGCGCCAGCTGGGATTGCAATCATTGGTATCCGTTGGGGCAGCCGATATAGTTGTGCTGCATCAGTGGTAGCATTTGTTCTTGTTTCCCTTTTAGTAGGTCCATTAATGGCAATGGCGACCATCTTGGCATATTCCTTGCCTAGTATCTTCCTCGGTGAAGCTTTCAGAGCCAATTGGTCTTTTGGTAAGCTCATCGTTATACCAGCTATTGTACTTACGTTAACGAGCCTTATAGGGATTCTCGTGTCTGCAGGACTTACATCCTTTGATTTATCTCAGATTAATCATATGATTGATGTAGACCTTAAGAATGCTATTATTGAGTCTGTGAAACAGCAACCTATGACGCAAGAGCAAATGAATGAGTATATTAACCGCTTAGACTTTGCGTTTGATCAAGCAAAGCGTATGCTGTTAGCTTACTGGTTTGCTGCCAATGTAATCGTAACCTATATTTCAGCTAAGCTTGTATGCTATATTGGTCGTCGTACAAATAGTGTTATGCGTACATTGCCAACAATGGATACATGGCGCATGCCGATTTGGGGTGCTGGCGTATTAGCAGTAGGTATTATCCTTGCTTATGGCGGACAGTACTTGGGCTATGCTAATGGTATTCTTTCAGATGTAGGCCTCAATATTGCCTTATTTGGTGGCATGATATGTGGCCTAAACGGCATTACATGTTTGCTATCCATTATGAAGTCTTATAACTTAGCAGGCATCTTTAAGTTTGCCATTATAGGCTTCTTGTATGTGATGAGTCCTATGGCACTCGTTATATATGGTATTTTAGATATGTTTTTAGATATGCGAGCGCGTTTCCAAAAACGCAGCTTGTAAGAGAAAGGAGGCCGTTATGAAATCCTTTCAACGAAAATGGGAAGGTTTAGAAGTTACCATTATTACCGTTATCGTATTGTTGTTATTATTGCTGGCCTATTTGAACTGGGCTATTGCAGTTTTAGCATTAATTGTCGTAGTAGCGGCATATTTGGTTAACTACAATACCCTTCATAACCGGCGTCGTTTAGCAAGAGAACAGTTTGGGGCGATGATGAAAAACGTCACACAAGCTTCTAACTTTGCTTTACAAAATTTACCGATGGGCATTGTCCTTGTTAATAAACAAGGCACCTTGGTATGGAATAATAGCGTCTTTGCAGACTGGGTTACAGTAGACTGGAATAAACTTCAAAAAATGTCTGCTCTATTGCCTGGATTCCGTATTGATAAAATCTGGGGCAAATCCGGATATATGACGGAGAAATATGATGAAAGATATTTCCAAATTATCTATAAATTCATCGACCCTCGCGATACGCGACCAGATATTCATAGTGAAGATGAATTGGCCGAACATGCAGTAATGGCTCTGTACTTTAAGGACATTACGGCTCTCGAAAAGGCCCGCATTAAAGCTGAAGAGGATCAGCCTGTATGGGGCATGATTCAGATCGATAATCTCGAAGAATTGACTAAAGGTCTTAGTGACCGTGAGTATACTAGTGTTTGGGCAGATATTAACAATATTATTATGGATGAAATTGACCGCTATGAAGGCTTTATCCGTAACTTCCAAGACGATATGTATACCTTTGCTATTTCTCGTGGCGCCCTTCATGAGATGGAGGAAAATGGCTTTAAAGTGCTTGAACGCATTCGTAAATTGCCTTCTCCTCGTCAAGTGCCAGCTACGATTTCTGTGGGGATTAGCGAGAATGTAGGCTCTGTAAAAGAGGTGTCTAGTCGTGCTCGTGCTGCCTTAGATATCGCATTAGGTCGCGGTGGTGACCAAGTGTGTATTATGGATGGTGAAAGTACCCGCTTCTTCGGTGGCAATACAGCTGGCGTCGAAAAGAATACGCGCGTTCGTGCTCGTGTGGTATCACAAGCTTTACATGAGCTTATGCTTGATTCCGATAAAATTCTTGTAATGGGTCATAAACGTGAAGACTACGATGCATTAGGTGGTATTATCGGTGTTGTAGCCATTGCACGTACCTTGGGTAAAGAATTGCGCATCGTGCTTTCAAAAGAAACGAGCGCCATCGATAAAATGGTGACTGTTCTTAAAGAAGATGAGTTCTGGACGGAACATATTATCACCCCTGATGCAGCAAAAGCGTGGGTAGATGCGAATACGCTCACTATCGTATGTGATACGCATCGTCAAGAAATGGTAGCCGCTCAAGAGGCTCTTGAAATTTCTGAACGACGCATCGTTATCGACCATCACCGTCGTGCAGCGGACTTCGTAGAAAATCCATTGCTTACGTACTTGGAACCAACGGCGTCATCTACATCTGAGCTCGTAACAGAGCTTGTACAATACGCAGGTGGTGGCGTAAAACTTTCAAAAGCTGAAGCTACAGGTATTTATGCGGGTATCGTACTTGATACGAAGAACTTTGTTCAACAAACTGGTGCCCGTACCTTTGAAGCGGCAGCATTCTTACGCCGTGCAGGGGCGGATATTGAAAAGGTTAAACAATTATTTATTGAAACCTTCGATTCTATCCAATTGCGTGCTAAAATGGTATTTGAAGCCAGTCGAACTGAAGGGATTGCTATTTCTGTAGCACCTGAAGGTTTGAAGGATATGATGGCATTAGCTGCACAAAGTGCGGATATGCTCATCAGTAATGAAGATATTGAAGCAGCCTTTGTACTTTACTCCTTGAATGACGGCGGTATCGGCGTTAGCGCTCGATCCAAAGGAAGGTAAATGTACAGGTTGTAATGGAAGCCTTGGGTGGCGGCGGTCACAGAACTGTGGCTGGTGCCCAATTACAAGGTATGACAATAGAGGAAGCGAAGAAGGCTATCTTAGAGCATGCTCTTGAAGCCCTTCATTCCGCTGAGAAAGAGGAGGAAGAACAATGAAAGTAGTATTGTTAGAAGACGTTAAAAAGGTTGGTAAAAAAGGCGAAATCGTTGAAGTTAGCGATGCATATGGCCGTAATGTATTGATCAAAAAAGGTCTTGGCCTTGAAGGTACAGCAACTAACGTAAATAATGCGAAACAAAAACAAGAATCCATCGCTCACCACAAAGTTGTAGCGAATGACGAAGCTAAAATCTTGGCAGCTCAATTGGCTAAGGTTGAAGTAACTGTAAAAGTTCGCATGGGCGAAGAAGGTCGCGTATTTGGTTCTGTTACTGCAAAAGACATTTCCGATGCAGCTAAAGCGCAATACAAAGTAGATATCGATAAAAAGAAAATCGAAATCAAAGAACCATTGAAAACATTAGGCGTGCATGACGTACTCGTTCGTGTTCATCCTGAGATTACAAGTACTATCAAGGTTAACGTAGTAGCTGAATAATAGTGTTCACCATGCTCTTTGAGTATGGTGAATTCTTTTATCCATAGTGGTTTTGTAAAGGGGATTATCATGGATGTACGCATTCCACCGCATAATCTAGATGCGGAAAAGGCCGTTTTGGGGGCTTTATTAACGAATGGATCCAACTCGGGTGCCGTTGTCGATACGGTAACGAGTATTCTAAAATCTGAAGACTTTTACCGCGATGCGCATCGTATTATTTATGATGCTATCTTAGAAATCGTGCATGCTAACAAGACGGCGGACTTTATCACGGTTGGTGAAGAGCTAGATCGTCGTAAGCGTCTCGATGCGGTAGGCGGTCTTGCATATATTACATCTTTGGCTAATGAATCGGTGTCCTACAATGTAGAGGAACATGCGAAAATCATTAGTGAGAAAGCTCAGTTGCGCCGCCTTATCGATGCAGGGAATAAAATCGTAGGCATGACGTACGCTGGCGAAGATGAGCCAACGGCTATCCTTAACAAGGCGGAACAAATGGTACTAGACGTAAGTGGGCAAACACAGTCCGAATCATCATTTGCTCCTATTGGGGAGGTTGTATTATCTAATTTAGATAAATTAAATGCATTGCAACAGCATGATGGTGCTATTACAGGCGTTCCAACAGGCTTTAAAGATGTGGACCATGTCTTCAATGGTCTACAAAAATCTGATCTCATCCTCGTAGCAGCCCGTCCTGCGATGGGGAAAACAGCTTTCACCTTGAATATTGCTCAAAACGTAACGATGTTGTACGACAAGACGGTAGCGTTCTTCTCCCTAGAAATGGGCAAGGAACAACTCGTTGGTCGTATTCTATCCTCCGTGGCAGGTGTGAGTTCTGAAAAATTGCGCCGTGCGAACATGGACCCTACTGACTGGGAAAAGGTTATTGCTGCAGCGGATCGCATGAGTAAATCCAAGCTCTTTATTGATGATACACCAGGCCTTACCGTGCAAGATATGCGCTCTAAATTGCGCCGTCTTAAGGTGGAACATGGTCTCGATCTCGTTATCGTCGACTATATTCAGTTGATGCAAGGCCGTAACTCCGGCAAGGGCAGCGAGAACCGTCAACAAGAGGTGTCTGAAATCTCTCGTAACCTCAAATTGATCGCCCGTGAGTTCAATGTGCCGCTCATCGCCTTATCTCAGTTGTCTCGTAGTGTTGAAAGCAGACCTGATAAACGGCCTGTACTATCTGACCTTCGTGAATCTGGTTCTCTTGAACAAGATGCGGATATTGTTATCTTCTTGTACCGCGATAAATATTACGATGAAAACTCCGAAAAAGGGGACAACGCAGAAGTCCTCATTCGTAAGCACCGTAATGGTTCCGTCGGTACCGTGGAACTCCAATTCATTGGGGAATTAACCCAATTTAGAGACGTGGAATTCCGAGACATGGGGCCGGAACAATAATGAAAACTATCGTGGGTGTGCCTATATTGATGGGGCCGTGACATAGCTACATTTAATTAAAAAGAAAGGACTATACTTCTTTGCTCCTCGTGACCTGATGTCGCTGCATAAGTATAGTCCTTTCTTTTTATCACTGTAGATATGAAGGTGTCCCATCAATATAGTGGCACTCGATAGTTTTCGTTGTATTGTTTGGAGAAATGGAAATAGAAGTTTTGGGGTATGTTAGTAGAAAATAAGTCTTATTAAAGTGTATAATAGTACTAGATAGATTTTATTAGTGTCGTACAATATGTAAGTATTGTGAGATGGAATATAAGGTTTCCATCCTATGTATGATGAATTTAACTATTAGTGGAAAACGAAATATTGAATTTTATTTGTTGATGGTTGGATTAGGTGCTGCAGAGGCTTATAAATATAATCGTATTAGTCTAGGTGTATTTGAGAGCCTGCATTATCATTTGTCCATGATAGATTTAATTGATGAATACCAGTTGTCAAAGGACTTAAGGGAGATTGTTTTCCAAGGTATGGGCATGGAAGATATTGTTGATGCAGCAGAGTGGTTTGAAGACTTTGATTGGGAAGGTCATTTGCGTGATGCGATAGATTACTTGGAACTAGATTGTGTATCTAGATTAATGGAACCCTCATATCATACTTGTATTAATGATTTCACCTTGTTTGATGTACCTAATACGGATAGTGTTGATCATCTCTATATTTCTTTTCTATCTCATTATAGTTTTGAGCAAATTATGATGATTTTTATGCTAGGGTATACAGTGTTTTTGAGTGAGTTAGGTGAGTATTGCGTTGATGCCTTTGATACTTTTAAACGTAACTACCTTACTACTCTTCGAGCTATAAACTGTAATCAGTCCGAGGTTTTAAGTGAAGCTCTTGAATTATTTGATTCTTGTGATAATCGGAAAGATTTTTTGAGCAATAAACGACAAGAATTGTGGTTAAGAAAGATTTCTATAGATCTTAGGGGGCATTTTTGTAGGCTTAAAGAGACTAGCATGGATTATAGAAGTGAAAAGGGATTAGTTTATTATAGAAGTCCTAAAGAAACCATATTGGGTTAAGTTATATGCGTACTTAAGAGTACCTACTATTAGATTTGATGTCTAATAGTAGGTACTCTTTTTATTTTTTATGTTCAAAATTTACTGATATAATAACAAACATATGTTTGAAAATACTCAGTATTTTTGTTATACTAATCATAGAAATTATTCTTCTTGTGATTCTTGTAAAATCTAGTGATTTAGCGGTTTAAGGAGGTGTTGATATGGGTTCAGCTGATACGGATCGGATGTATATGTGCATTGATTTGAAGAGTTTTTACGCGTCTGTGGAGTGCGCTGATTTGGGGCTGGATCCGTTTACAACGCCTTTGGTAGTGGCCGATGGGTCTCGTGGCAAAGGGGCTATTACGTTGGCTATTTCACCGGCCTTAAAAAAGTTAGGCGTTAAGAATCGCAGTCGTCTTTTTGAGATTCCTCCGCACATTGAATATTTAACGGTAAAGCCCCATATGAAGCGGTATATGCAGGTATCCGCTCAGATTTATGGGACCTTGCTCAAGTATGTGGCACCGGAGGATGTGCATGTGTACTCTATCGATGAGTATTTCATTGATATAACTCCTTACTTGCCACTTTACAAGAAAACGCCTCGTGAGCTAGCGCAGATGTTACTTGATGCAGTGCTCAAGGCGACTAACATTTATGCTACTGTTGGAATTGGAACGAATTTATTCCTCGCCAAAATTGCTCTCGATATCCTCGCAAAACATGCACCTGATTTTATAGGGTATCTTGATGAAAGCCTCTTTAAAGAGAAAATTTGGTATCATCAGCCGTTGACCGATATTTGGCAGATTGGTAAGGGTATAGCCAATCGTTTGCACAAGTATGGCGCTTATGATTTACATGGCATCACCATGGTGCCAGAGGCTAAGTTATATAAGGAGTTTGGCATTAATGCAGAGCTCATTATCGATCATGCTTGGGGGCGTGAGCCGTGTACGATTGCAGATATTCATGCGTATCGTCCTATTAAGCATTCCATCTCTCATAGTCAGATTTTATTGCGCAATTATTCCTATGAAGAGGCCTATGTGCCTATGCGTGAAATGGTAGAGTCCTTGGTACTAGAGCTGTTACAAATCAAAGGGGTTACGAACCATATTCATGTTCATATTGGTTATGCAGATGATATGGTGCGCTCTACTGGAGGTTCTAAAAAGCTTAAACAGTACACTGATTCATTGCAAGTATTAACGACGGCAGTAATTAAATTATATGAACAACATTGCCATAAAAATGAACTTATACGGCGTATAGGCGTAAGCTTTGAGGATTTAGTCAATCGCTCTGCTATACCTCAGGAGGTAGATTTATTCAGCTCTCTTGCGACGGAGGAAGAGGAAAAGGAGCGGCAAGTACATGAGGCGATGTTATCTATCAAGGAGCAGTTCGGTAAAAACGCTATTTTACGTGCCTCTAGCTTGCAAGATGAAGGGACAATGCGCTTTAGAAATACCTTGGTAGGTGGTCATAATGGGGAATAAATAGTGTAATGGATACAATGGCAATTGAACGAAGAACACAATTGAAAATAGATTAGTCGCATAAGGGGAGGTATACATTAATGAAACATCGTATGTCTCGTTTACAACGGGCGAAACAATTTATGCCCTTTGCGGCATTAAAGGGATTTGAAGTATTACTGGCAGCTGTGGCACGGCCTAAAGAGCATCGTGTAGAGCTATCGGAGGATCAAGTAGATGAGTTAAATAAGGTTTTACAGACTATACATTGCGGAGAATGGGTGCGAATTGTTTACTACAATAAACAAAGATATACAGAGCTTATAGGGGCTGTTGATATGATTAGTGCGCAAATGCAAATTATATCTGTTCAAGGCATAGATATTCCCTTTAGATCTATTAAGGAATTGAATCTGTATGATATGACAATATAAAGAGTTGTCTTTATATATGGTTTAAGGGCTAGAGTTAAGGTGTGATTCGGTATACAATGATGAAAAGGGTTGTAATTTAATTATATTCTCGTATAAAAATACCCTATATGATTAGCTGTTATATGACTATATATACTCTTTGTATTGTTTTATGAGAAAGGCGGTATCTGTAATGCATGAGGTCATATCATTACTTATCAATCGCTATGATTTTTTCCTCCAGTTGTTATGGGAACATATAGAAATTTCAGTATTAGCTTCTGTTATTGCTACCATCATCGGTGGATTATTGGGTGTGTTTATATACGAATATAAACGGCTAGCTGCGCCCGTTATGGTAGTGGTTAATTTCCTATATACGATTCCATCTATATCGATGTTAGGCCTTTTGTTGTATGTATCGGGTGTTGGTAATACGACCGCTATCATTGCATTGGTTATCTATGCCTTATTACCGATGGTACGAAATACATTTACTGGTCTTAACCAAATTGATCAAGCTATGTGTGAAGCGGGAATTGCGTTAGGACTTACGCGGATTCAACGTTTGTGGAATATAGCGATTCCCTTGGCCATGCCGACTATTATGGCTGGTATACGGACTATGCTCGTTATGACCATTGCCTTGACAGGTATTGCATCTTTTATTGGTGCTGGTGGCTTAGGTGTGGCGATTTATAGGGGGATTACAACAAATCAAAGTGCTTTGACAATTGCAGGCAGTCTACTGATTGCCCTATTAGCCATTACCGTTGATGCTCTCTTTTCTCTAGGTGAAAGAGTAACACGTATTAGCCCTCATATGAAGCGCTATACGATTATATTTGTTTCGATTATGACGATAATTGCGATGGGTATAGGTGGCTGGGCTATGTATTGCCATCATGTGAAGACTGATGTTATTCATATTGCAACGAAGCCTATGACTGAACAGCTTATTTTGGGGAATATCTTAAAAGAATTAATCGAGAAGAAGACTGATTTAACCGTAGAGGTTACAGAAGGTGTCGGTGGTGGTACATCAAATATTCAACCAGCTATGCTTTCTGGCCAATTTGATATATATCCTGAATATACTGGTACGGCTTGGTCTGCTGTGCTAAAACGTACAGATACGTATGATGAAAGTCTATTTAATGAGCTTTCACAGGCCTATAAAGAGAAATATAATTTTGAGTGGGTCGGCATGTACGGTTTTAATAATACCTATGGCATAGGGGTGCGTAATGAAATTGCTCAGAGTTATGGCGTAAAAACGTATTCTGATCTTGCTCGTATAGCACCATCCCTAACATTAGGAGGGGAATATGATTTCTTTGGACGTGAAGATGGCTATGCTGGATTACAACGCGTGTATGGCATGAGATTTAAAGCTACTAAAGATATGGATATAGGGCTAAAATATACGGCTATTAGTCGTGATGAGGTGGATGTAATGCCGATATTCACGACTGATGGTCAATTAAGTATCGCACCGATTACGGTGTTACAAGATGATAAACATTTATATCCATCTTATATGTCTGGTAATGTGGTGCGTAGCGAAGTATTGATTGCTCATCCTGAACTGCGCCCTGTATTAGAAAGTTTGAATCATACGATTACAGATCAAGAGATGGCGAAGATGAATTACGCCGTTGAAACGGAACACCAACTGCCAGCTGATGTAGCACATAAATTCCTGGTAGAACGAAATTTGATATAAGGTGAATATAGTTAGAACTAAAGTAAATAAAATTTGATATATGTTGAATATGATTTTGTATTGACATTTAATCTCCTTTGATGTAATATAAACATATGAACAGATATTCATATAAATAAAATATCTGATGAAAAATGTTTAGGAACATATATAACAAGATATGAAACAAGATATGTCTAATAAGTATTAGAAAAATATTACCTATTAATTTACAATACAGGATAGAAGATTTCACTATTATCAAAGGAGATATCATGGAAGAAACATTGCTATTGAAGGATTTGAACTGTCCGAACTGCGCAGCAAAAATTGAAGATCGTATCCGTAAAATGGATGTGGTAGAGACTGCAAATTTCACACTTGCTACACATCAATTAAAATTAACCGGCTCTTGGGAAGACCGTGAAGCTCTTAAACGTGACATTCAAGACATTTGTGATACCATCGAAGAGGGCGTAACCGTAGCAGATTATGAACGTAAATCTAAAGCGGCTATGAATGATCATGGTTCTGACCAGGATCGTGGTAGTGATGCTGTAACAATTGCAGTCATCGTAGCAGGCTTGTTATTCATAGCCTACGAAGGGTTGACTACAGTTGTGCCGTCTATCGGCTTGCCAGAGAGCATTGAAACACCAATTTACTATATTGCTTATATCCTTCTTGCGTTCCCAGTATTGCGTATCGCAGGCCGCAATATCTTAAAAGGCCAAGTGTTCGACGAGAACTTCTTGATGTCTATCGCTACATTGGGTGCTATTGCTATCGATGCATTGCCTGAAGCAGTAGGCGTTATCTTGTTCTACCGCATCGGTGAGTTCTTCGAAGAAAAAGCAACTGACCGTAGCCGTACAGAAATCATGAATGCAGTTGATATGCGTCCTCAAGAGGTGCGCGTTGTAGATACATGCTGCGGTGGTGAAATCGTAGTTATGGCGCCTGAAAAGGTTGAGGTAGGCTGGACTATCGAAGTTCGTCCTGGCGATTTAATTCCTCTAGACGGTACTGTTCTTGAAGGTGAAACACGCGTTAATACAGCTCCTGTAACAGGTGAACCTGTACCGGTTCGCGCTGTACCTGGCACTCAACTTATGTCTGGTTGTATCAACGAATCTGGTCGCATTACAATGCGTGTAGATAAGGTTCTTGAAGAATCCATGGTTACTAAAATTCTTGATGCCGTGGAAAATGCAGCATCTTCTAAACCTAAAATCGACCGTTTCATTACGCGTTTTGCTCGCGTATACACACCAATCGTTGTAGCTCTTGCATTGGCTGTAGCTATCATTCCATCCCTTATTACTGGTGAATGGCATAAATGGATCTACACAGCCTTAACATTCCTCGTTATTTCTTGCCCATGTGCATTGGTGCTTAGCGTGCCACTTGCATTCTTCTCCGGTATCGGCAATGCGTCTAAACACGGTATCTTATTAAAAGGTGGTCGCGTTATCGAGGCGTTGGCTAATGTGAAAGCAGTAGCTCTTGATAAAACTGGTACTATCACATCTGGTGAGTTCAAAGTTCACAGCGTAGAAACTGTAGGCTCTCATGTAAGTTCCAGTCAATTGTTATCCATGGCGGCAGCTATCGAAGCCGTTTCTACACATCCAATCGCAACAAGCATCGTGTCTGAAGCAAAAGATCAAGGCCTTACAGTGGAACCTTCTGATTTCGTTCAAGAGTTAGCTGGTGAAGGTATGGTGGGTATGACTGATGGTCAACAAGTACTTATTGGTAACCGTCGCCTTATGGAACGCTATAATGTGCAAGGCTATCCAACAGAGGCTGCTGAATATGGCACAGAAGTTCTTGTCGCAGAAGGTAATACATACTTAGGTCGTATCATCATCGCCGATGAAGCTCGCCCAGACTCTGCTGAAGCGATTGCTAATCTTAATGGTCAAGATATTAAAACTGTTATGCTTACAGGTGATGCTGAAGCAAGTGCAAATTACATCGCTAAAGAAACTGGCGTAAGTGCTGTTCGCGCTCAATTGTTGCCTCAAGATAAATTGTCCGTAGTACAAGATATTCGCTCTGAATATGGTCCAACTATGTTCGTAGGGGATGGCATCAACGATGCTCCAGTACTTGCAGGTGCTGATGTAGGTGGCGCGATGGGTAGTGGTGCTGATGCGGCTATCGAGGCAGCAGATGTTGTGTTCATGCGTCCATCCTTGACTGCTATTGCACATATCCTTGACTTGTCCAAAGCGACATTACGTGTAGCATGGCAAAACGTAGTATTCGCTATTGCTGTAAAAATCCTTATCATGGCGCTTGGCCTCATGGGCTATGCATCCATGTGGTGGGCAGTATTTGGTGATACTGGTGTATCCATCCTTTGTATCTTGAACTCTGTTCGTATCTTGCGCCGCAATTAGGTGAAAGCAGAGTTTATATCTCTGTAGAGGAACGAAATAAATTACATTCTCCTGATCTGAATGATTAGGGTTGATATAAATAACCTCTAGGTTAGTAACTGACTAACTTAGAGGTTATTTTATTGTGTGGATTAAACATTTACGATACTTTTACTATATACATTTGTACATCATAAATAGACATAAAACTGTATATGTATGTTCTAGATACACAAAACTTTCACAATTGAATTGAATAATAGCTATAAAATAGTATATAATTTATTAGATGATTACTATAAGTTCGTTGGAAGGAGGGATAGCATGATTACGGTGTATAAACATATAGAAGAAGAGTTAGTTTCCGATAGCACTGTATCAGATGCCACAAAAGGTTCTTGGGTAAATTTGGTGAACCCAGACCCCGATGAGTTATCCCTTATCAATATTTTGACGGAAATCCCAACGGACGTTTTAAAGACCGCTCTCGATATGGAAGAACGTTCTCACGTGGAGTTAGAGGATAACTACATCTTTATCGTTATTAATATTCCGGTTATCCGCGGTAACGATATGTATGATACAGTACCGCTTGGTATTTTCTTGACGCCAGACTTCTTCATTACTATCTGCTTAGAAGAGTCTGAAGTGTTGTATCCATTTATTTCTAATCAGATTTCTACGTTCTATACATACAAAAAGACGCGGTTCTTGTTCCAAATCTTGTATCGCACAGCAACTATGTTCTTGCGCTACTTGCAACAAATCAACCGCCGTACTGACGATATTGAAGTCCAATTGCGTCATACTACAAAAAATAAAGACTTCTTCCAATTATTGGAATTACAGAAATCCATGACATACTTTACATCTGCATTGCGCACGAATGGTACCGTTATGGAACGTCTATTGCGCTTGCGTGGTCATAGTTCCTATAAACATCTTCTCAAGATGTACGAAGAGGATGAGGACTTACTAGAGGACGTTATCATCGAGAATAAACAGGCCATCGAGATGGTTGAAATGTACTCCAATATCTTGATGAACATGATGAACGCCTTTACATCCATCATTTCTAATAACCTTAACTTGGTTATGAAAATGTTGGCGACCCTTACTATTGCTATGGCGGTGCCAACAATCGTATTTAGCTTGTGGGGGACAAACGTGCCGTTGCCATTCCAAGATGATCCACAGGGATTCTATGAGGTTATAGGTGTTGCATTAGTATTCTCTATTATTGCTATTATCGGTATGTGGAAAAAAGATTTGTTCTAATTTATGATAATTAGTGAATACTTAATTCAATAGTAAATAGTTGAACTATTAATTTAATAACAAATACACATGAAAAAGCTGGCTTTGAGCCAGCTTTTTTTCTTGTATGATATTACGTTGTTGCTTATTATTGGGCCAATCTGATATAATAATACCGTTATGGAGAGGTGTCCGAGTGGTTTAAGGAGCTGGTCTTGAAAACCAGTGACTCCGCAAGGGGCCGTGGGTTCGAATCCCACCCTCTCCGCCACAATTTAGAAAGCCCTTTAGGTTATGCCTAGAGGGCTTTTTATTGTATTTTGTTAATCTTTGAAGTTTGTAATATACCCTGTATTTATAGTATGATTACTTTATATGTTTTTATTCTGTAGAAAGGAGCTCGTATGAATCGACTTAGTTTCTCACGAACTCAGATTTTAATTCTTGTCAGCGTATGGCTAACATTTTTGATTAGTTTTGTTATGCGCTTATCTTGGGCGTCCTTGATGCCTATTGTTAATGAAGCGTTGAGTTTCACGCCTCAAATGGGTACGGCTTATTTATCCGCCTTTTATATGGGTTATGCCATCATGGTTTTACCAGGTGGTATCTTAGCGGATCGAATTGGTTACCGTTATACCATTTTGTTTAGCTTGCTTGCCATGGCTGTTATTACGGCATTAATGAGTACCATCGATAATTACACCTATGGTTGGGTATTGCGCTTCTTATTAGGTATCGTATCTGGTCCAGTTCAAGCATCTTGCTTAAGTGCTATTGGGGATTATTTTGGTCCTAATCAACGTGGTGCTGCAGTGGGTATTTTTATGTCCTGTACATCCCTTGGATTGACCACTGTAAACCTTTACGCACCATATGTAGCTACTAATTATGGTTGGCAAAATGCATTCCTCCTAACAGCTGTATTACCAATCCTTGTTTTCATTCTTAGCTATTTCACTGTTCGTAAACCAAGTGCTGAAATCTTGGCGCAACGAGAAGCAGAGGCGAGTGCTGCGTCTGCGCATATAGGGGAAAAAACTTCCTTAAAGGAAAATTTGCTACATGTTTTGAAAAATCGCAATATTTGTTGTCTTGCCTTTGCAGGCTTCTTTGCTACAGGTGCTACCTGGGCCGTGGCTCAATGGTCAAATTTGTACATGGTTAAACAGCTCGGCGTTAATGCTATCTATGCAGGTCATGTAATGTCTGCCTTTGGTTTAGCAGCCCTTATTGCAAAGCCGACCATCGGTATCTTGTCGGATATCTTACCGATTAAGAAAAACCATTTAGTAGCTCTTGTTATGTTCTTATTCGCACCAGCATTGATCCTCTTTGCGAGCACTACAAATCCAGATATGCTCTTTATAACAGGTCCAATCCTTGGTATTGGCGCTTTCATGCATAGTGCATTGACCAATGCTCTCGTAATTCAATCCGCAGCACCTCATTTACGAGGTACAACAGCAGGATTTGTAAACTTATTTAACCAAATCGGTGTTATGTTGGCACCTATGATTTTAGGTAGCATGTTAACTGCTACAGGTAGCTATCAATCTGCATTGATGACCCTTGCCATCGCGCCTGTTATTGGTGCTATTGCATTGTTCTTTGTACGTCTTAAATAATGTGAAAGCATCATACAATAGGTTCATCTGATTGTATAGAAATAAATAAAATATGAAATTAAAGAGACTGAACTAGATCTCCTAAAATAGGGGATAGTTCAGTCTCTTTTTGTAAGTTACGAGTCGCTATATTTTATGACTATGGTTTTCGAGGTGCGTGATAATCCGGTTGTGGTCGCCATTCACTCATAGGTGTATTAGGGTCCGGCATGTCTTGATTTTGGATATCAAGAATCCAGTCACTCGGTCTTGGACCTTGTGGAGGAGGTGGTGGAACAGGACCATATACACCTAGTTTAGATGGTGTTAACCGTGGTTGATTAGAAGTATAAGGTGATTCTAATTGGTTTAGCGGTTTGTATACCCCTGGTGGTGGTTGAACACCAAATAATGGCTTGTCTGCTGTTGGAGCCGGTGCACTTATAGGCTTATAGGGACGTGGTGGTACATAGGGGTTCGTAGAAGTATATGTAATACGTTCCATTTCCAATGCATTATGTAAAATAAATTGACCTATTTCAGCCACCGCAGAGCCCTTTGTAGCAACATGAGCACCTGTAGATAGGACGGAGCGCTGATTGTTAGCAGCTCCTATAGGAGCACCATTTACTTGGTAGAATTTCGCCGGTGCTACATGCCAATCCATAAGATAAATATCTTTAGATGTATTACCTCGATGATATGTATAATTAGTTGAATAATCGGCTATGATATTCTGATTTTTATACAGACTAATTGTACGAGCATGAAGCGTACTATATGTAGGACCTGCCTGTGCTAGACTGATTGTACTTAAGTCGATATACACAGTCTCTGAAGGGCTATTATAAGCTACTTGGTATTGCGTAGGCTTGTTCTCTAATTCATATTGTGAAATGGCACTAGCAGATTGTAATGTTGCTAATGCTAGTATTAAAAAGGGATATAGTTTTCTCATCTTTGACCTCTCTTATGTGGAATTAGTATACCATAGTCATACATGTAATTCCATGAGAAATGCATATAAAACTCCATAATATGTATATTGTGTATAATCATCTTTTTGTTATATGATTATTGCATAGTATAGGAGGTCTTGATATGGAAATTATCTGTTTTGGCGATAGTATTACCCGTGGTTATGATGTGCCTTATGGCCAAGGATGGGTTGAAATCTGTGATGCATCTATAGAGAATGTACATTTTACAAATTATGGTGAAGATGGATGCTCTGTGCAAGGCATGATTTATAATATTGAAAAATGGCTGCCTACAGCTGTAGCTGACCCAACGCGTCATATCTTCTTAATGTGTGGCACTAATGATATATTGCAAGGTCGAGATAGTGCGTATGTGTTCAAGACCTTGGTGAAAGCCATTGAATTAGCGAGCACAAAGGGGAAGGTAATTATTGGTTTGGAAACACAAATCGATAGCGATATGGATGGGTTAGACCTTGTTGTGCGAGATGTAAATGAACAATTAAAAGCTTATGCAGAAGAGCATGACTTAAAGGTTATAGACTTCTATACAACTTTATATGAAGCAGATCAAATCGGCCAAATTGTCTTTGCTGGTGAAGTACATCCCAATGCGCGTGGCTATCGTTTGATGGCCTATAAGGCATTAGAGATCTTTACAAGACTATAATTAAAGAATCATAAAACTAATCATTCATCAATTCATCAATTCATCAAGTTTAGGACCTAGTTGGTAATATGCGACATCTTAATTTGCTTAGGTATGAAGGTTAGCCCCGAGATCCTGAGCTTTATAATTAGCTAAAAAATCCCCGAATGAGATACATCATTCGGGGATTTGGTGATTTATATAGTCTTCATATGTGAAGGTTTATAGTCTTCACGTTATAGTTAATTCGTAACGAATTATAGTTAGAATTAGCGAGTACGTGCGTTAGATACGCGAGCGGATTGTGCAATTGCGTATGCAGTACCTTTAACTAAATCGTAAGTATCAGCAGTGTTGCCAGATACTGTTACAGCTGCTACAGTATCGTCAGTTACTGCGAATAATGCAGTTGCGTAAGGATGTTGTGCACCGTTCGGAACTGTTACTGCACCGGATTTTACAACGATGTAACGACTGCCATTGTTGAATACGTCGTAATGAGCAGCTTGTTTTACACCATCATAGCTTTCATTGTAAGCGAACAATGCAGCTACTTCACCGCCTGCTACTTGACCAGTTTGTTGCATGGAACGCAATTTAGCAGCTGCTACAGCTGTTGGTTGAGTCATGTTAACAGTGATACGCAAGGAGTTGTTGTTTACAACTGCTTCAGTGATTACGTTTGTAGAGAATACATTTGCAACGCCGTCGCCAGCACGGTTGTAGGAGCTAGCAGTTTTCACTTGGTAGCCGTTAGTGTATGCAGGCAAGTCGTAAGTGTAAGATTTGCCGTTCAACAACAAGTCGAATGCGTTTAATTGGTTAGTTTTATAACGGGAAACATATGCACTGCCGTTACCATTAGCTGTTACGGAAGTTACAGTTTCTTGGTATACAGGTTGGCTGTTAGTAGCGATAGGGTCCATGATTTGAAGACCTACAGCTGTTGTTTCAGGTGCTACGAAGATTGGATCGCCTAATTCTTTAGATACAGGCATTTGTTGAGCCATGTCACCTGCTGTGTAAGGTACCGCTGGTAATGGTTTGTAACCAGGGCGTGGTGCGCTTGTTACATAACCAGATTGGTACGCTGGTGTAGCTGCTTGAGGTGCAGCGTAAGTATATTGCTCAGCTGCAGCGCGTTCGTAAGCACGTGCATTAGCATCAACGGATGCTGCGAAAGCAGAGAAAGACATAGTTGTAGCTGCAAATACTGCGAAAGCAGCTGCTAAATGTTTTTTGTTCATAATAGTTCACTCCTAAATACATGATTTTACAAATAACACAAATACTAAAATGTATTATATATGAAATTCTGTTAATTGTAAATAAAATATAAATTTTTTTTCTTAATTATAAACAAATATAATCAGATGAGTCAAAT
>NZ_QSDY01000024.1 GCF_003463825.1 Veillonella sp. AM51-8BH | reverse complement strand
ATAACTTTACGTCTATACTTAGGTGTAAATACTATGTGGTATTTGCATAACCATTTTGTGTGCGCAAGGCTCTGTGTCTTTGTTGCCATATAAAATCACCTTTCTTTTGTATATAATGCGGCTTGAACACCTACATTATACTTAAGCAAGGTGATTTTTTTGTATAACTTTCGTTGCCGCACCCGCATAGCGGGTGGTTTTATGATTCGCGACTACGTCGCGAACCAGTCTAAAGACAATAATAAAAACTCCACACATAATCGTGTGGAGTAATCATTTAGAGCATTATTCGTGCTTAGCAGATAATTTTCTAGATTGGAATGCCATATATAACAATAATAAGCCTGTAATGCTAAATACATAGGATATACCTATATAAGTGGATACAATGCTGGCAAATACTGGTCCTACCATAGAACCAAATTGTTGAGCCGTCGTAGTCATACCAAACATGCGACCTCTAAAGCTCGGATCTGTATTAAGTGTTACTGCAGCACTCAGAGATGGGTTAATACCTACAATACAAGAGCCAATGAGTACTTGTAGTACGCCAAACCACCAAATACCTACTGGCAAGCTTTGAAGTAAAAGGACAATACCACTCCCCATCATACAGTAGGAGATAGTCTTAAAATAACCACGGCGTTCACCAAGGCGGACCCATAGGTTCGTCGTTAAGGATCCTGCTAAGCCACCGATACTAAGGATGGTGCCAGAGATCATAGCCGCCCCTTCCATAGTGCCTTGCATATCGCCTACATAGAGGGCCAAAATAGGTTGCAACATCATAATAGCGCATTGCATGAAGAAGAATATCCAAAGTAATCGTACTAATACAGGCTGTTGTTGAACGGCTTTAAAGTCTTCACGTAAAGATGTAGATTTGGTATGGTGAGCAGCTTGTTCTTTTCCATCAGCACCCACAGCATGTAATTTTGGTTCTTTCACAAAAAATAATACGGCCAAAGTCGCAATAAATACAGCAATACCAGATACATAAAATACAGGCCGCATCCCTACAACACTTTCAACGGCACCACCTAAAAATGGACCGATGACATTGCCTAAGATAAGACCGGTTTGAAATATACCTAATGCTCTACCAACCTGTTTTTCATCAACACTAAGGGACACCATAGTCATTGCCGCTGGATAGAATCCATTAGCAAAACCAACGAGGGCACGCCCCATGAGTAATTGATATTGGTCTGTAACTAAGCCAATTAATACATAACAGATAGCGATGGCAAAGCCAGCACGCAAGGCCATCCGTTTTTACCTTTATTATCGGCAAGCTTGCCCCATATAGGAGCCATAATGCCTGCAATGAGAAAGGTAATACCGAAAACGAGACCCGACCAAAGAGCTACGTCAGCCTTTGGAACGCCTAATTCTAAGAGATAGATAGGCAAAAACGGAATGATCATAGTATAACATATGGCTAGCACTGTCATGGCCGCCGTAATAATCCATACATTGCGCATGCCACCGCGAGCGTCATATGTAGTGGTACTCATTCGTTGCCTCCTTTCATATATAAAAGTATATATAGAAAGTACTTTTATATTCTATATAAATAAGAGCCGCATATGATACGCGACTCTCTCATTTATTCCGTTGGAAACTTGTGATCCATTACATCCTGTAAGGATACGCATTCCATAACATGACGGAATTCATCTTGCAAGTACTGCCACAACGGAGCAGTCAAGCAATCGTTAAACATCGGACATGGCTCTACATCGTCTTCTAAGCAAGATACGAGAGCAATGGAATCCTCTGCAGCATATAAAATTTCATATACATTGTATTCAGCAGGCAATTTTACCAAGCGATATCCACCGTATTTACCACGTCCACTTTTAACGAGGCCAGCGGAGGACAAGCGAGATACAATCCCCTCTAAGTATTTATCGGAAAATCCTTGGCGTTCTGCAATTTCACGAATTGGTACATTTTTTTCTACCCCGTGCTCTGCAATATCCGCCAATATCCGTAAGGCATAGCGCCCTTTTGTAGATATTTTCATAAGTTAACCTCTAAGTCATTTCATAATATATTTATAGTATATCACAAATTCATACAAAAAATGGTGGGAAATATGATACACTATACATATATCGAAATATTTTATTTGGGTATTTTTTTAATTTCATATAGGAGGATGTTATCTAATGTTAGATAAACTATTTCAACTCAGTGAACGCGGTACAACTGTTAAAACCGAAATTTTAGCTGGTATTACTACGTTTATCACGATGGCGTACATCCTATTCTTGGCGCCTAACATTCTTAGTCTCGGAGGGATGGATAAAGATGCAGTCCTCATCGCTACAGCCTTAGGTGGTGGCCTTGTAACGATTGCTATGGGTTTATTCGTAAACTATCCGATTGCCCTCGCTCCTGGAGTTGGCCTCTTAGCCTTTTACTCCTTTACCGTAGTTCTCGGTATGGGCGTATCCTGGCAAACAGCATTAGGTGCGGTGTTCATTTCCGGTCTCGTATTCCTCGTATTAACACTTACATCGATACGACAAATGATCGTTGAAGGCATCCCGGCCTCTATGAAGGTTGCCATTACTGTTGGTATCGGTCTCTTCATCGCTATCATCGGCTTGAAATTATCCGGCTTGATGGCTATCTCCATTAGTTTGTCTCCCAACTCCTTAGGTCAAGTTGTGCAAACACATGGTAACTTAGTACCACCTGCATCCGAAGCACTCCTAACGCTCGGTAATTTGCACAGTGGCGAAACATTGTTGGCTCTATTCTCCCTCATCTTTACAGCTCTATTGATGGCTCGTAAAATTCAAGGTTCTCTCTTGATTGGTGTGGCAGCAACAACAATTCTTTCCTACGCTACTGGCCTTTCTACAATGCCTGAGAACTTCACTGTATTGGCAGTGCCTGATTTCTCTAAAGCAGCATTCCTTCAATTAGATATTCCTGGTGCGCTCCACATGGGCTTAATCACGATTATCTTCTCCTTCACCTTCGTAGAATTGTTCGACTCCATGGGTACCTTGATTGGTACTGCAACAGAGGCGAAAATTGCAGATCCTAAATCTGGTAAATTCCCAGGCCTTGGTAAAGCCATGACTGTCGATGCGATCGGCGTTAGTGCTGGTGCATTGCTCGGTACTTCTACGATTACGGCTTTCGTTGAAAGTGCGGCAGGTGTAGGTGCTGGTGGCCGTACAGGCTTAACAGCTGTCACAACAGGCGTATTATTCTTAATCTGCTTGTTCTTGGCTCCAATCGTATCCCTGGTACCAAATGCAGCCACATCTCCTGTTCTTATCATCGTCGGTGCTCTCATGTTAGGTGCTATTCGCAATATCGACTTCGATGATTGGACAGAAGGCTTCCCGGCATACCTAGTTATCGTTTTGATGCCTTTCACATATAGCATTGCTAACGGTATCTCTGCAGGTCTCGTTGCATACCCTCTACTCAAGATTATTTCTGGTCGTGCAAAAGAGGTTAACTGGATTATGTACGTATTGGCCGTACTCGTTGTCATCCGCTACGTATTCTTCTAATTAACGTATGCTCATAATTAAGCTATTAGTGAAAGCTAAACTTTAGTTGCTATAATCACTAATAGGCTAAGAACAAAATATATGTAAAATGCCAAAAGGATAATATATGTAAATTACATATACTAAGAGAACCTATCTCCAAAGATATTAGTAAAATATCTAGGAGGTAGGTTCTTTTTATTATATACTGTTTTCGGTAAATGCTAATGCTCTATGATAGCAAAAATTGTACTATATATTCTTATTACTATTTACTATTAACGAATTGTTTTTACACCAATTAAATCTGTACGACTTGGATCGATATTTTTTAACGGCACTACATGATCTCTATAAAAGTCGGCTTCAGATGCTTTCACAGGCACTTGGAAGAACAAGAAATACGCCATATTATCCTTGTACCACGTAACACTGCGCACTAAGTCCTTATCTACATCACCTGTATAGTGAACCTCCCCTATTGGAGTAGAGTCACTCCACTGTACGTCATGATACTCCATTGGGATATATTCTTCAGGCCAAACCGTATCCATAGAATAACTCATGCGGAAGACCATAGTATGAGTTACCCAACGGCCACTGCGCTCTTGATACTCTTCACCTTGCTTCCAATATACAGTTTCTAATACATCATTGTCATAAAAATGTGTAGCATAGTATGTATAGCCAAACGGTAAATAACTTGGTACAGATACGTCATAGGACACCTTATGAGATGCATTAATTACACCGCTAGGTAAGCCCTTGGATTTGCTCGTAAGTATAGGCCATGCAGAATTTGTATGTGTACGCACTGGTAAAGGAATCGTTTCATAAGGAGGCCAATCTATTTTAACATTTTGTTTACCCTGTTCTTCAACATTTTGTTTAATAGGTTCTTGAATATGTTGCTTATCATTTCGATCACCACGTAATCGAGCATCATCAGCGGCTACGTTGCTCAAAGGACCTACAGAGTCTACAATTTTGCTTACAAAGCTTTGGTTTCTTGAAGAAGCAAAGTAAAGCATATGAACTTTATTATCTTTTTCCCAGTAAGCAATTTGAATAGCGTCTTTTCTAGAACCTAACGTATATACAGAAATTCCATTAGGGGTAATAAAGCTAACTGCATCCTTAGCTTTATAATTTGTCTTTTCTAATATAGGTGTTACTACAGTATCGATAGCCCACCCCATACGATATACAATATCTGTATTAGAGAAGGTTAATTTCGGACCATATTCTCCATCACGGCCCGTTTCCGTATATACGATTTCTAATACATCATGGTACTTGGCCTTTACATCGCGTACTGCATAGTCTTTAGGCATATAAGACGGCACTTGTAATGGATAACCAAACTCCTGCACGACACTCTCAATATTAGTTTCAACTATATCATTATCACCAACTTGATCATACCAGAGATAACGATCGATTAGTTTTTGATTATCATCGATAGTTTTCTGATTATCTACATCTCGTTCAACAGGAACAGTGTTACCATTTTTATCTATTAACGGGTATGTAGCACTAACTGGCTGTACCCCAAACATACTGACTGCAGTAGCCATCGTGGCACATAAAATGGCAGCTCTTATTATTTTCTTCATATTCTCTCCTCTTTGAGCGGTTATACACGTTTCCGCTTTATTCCAAGTAAATCACTACATGATCTATCTATATTTTTATAGGCTCCACATGTTCCTTATAGAATTCAGCATCAACTGCTTTCACTGGTTCTAAGAACAATAAGGAGTATGCCATACCGTCCTTTGTCCACGTAATGCTACGAATCAATTGTGCTGCTGGATCACCGGTATAAAAGACTTCACCGGATTCACCTGGTTCAGACCATTCAAAGTCCTTATACTCAGCAGGAACATACGGTACATCTTTTACATCGTTCACGGAATAGCCCATTCTATAAACAAAAATACTAGCGAGATTTTTCTTACCATCTCTATATGTTTGAGCATTTTTTATAAAGTATACAACCTCTAATACATCATTTTTATCTTGACGCACTGTATAGACCTCATAGCCATAAGGGATATAGCTAGGTGCCTTAACCTCATATGGAAGCTTCTGTGCTGCCTCTATTAGATTGCCCTTAAAAGTATGCGCCTTTTGTGTATTCTCTATAGGCCAATCATGAAAGTGCCACTGTAAATGGTCAGTTCTAGGCTCTACATTTCTAAAATTATGTCCTAGCTTATGTGTTTGAGTAGATACAGACTGATCTGTAGTATCAGAGGTATACACCGTTTCTGCTGTTGCCATTCCTACAGATAGTAGCCCAGTAGCGATAACAGCTAAAACGGACTTGTACATTGTTTTTCTCATATTTTTTCCTCTTTATAAGCGACTACTAATTTCGCCGCTATACACAATATATTATTTTAGATACAGTTTGTATAACATCAGTGTATCTGCTAAGGAATCATTCGTTCTTTATCGTATTCATCTCTTGTTTTGTTTGAAATCTTCGTAACCGGATAGTTTCCTAACAATTCATAACGTGAGCTATCTATAGTTTTTACAGGCACCACATGTTCCTTATAGAATTCAGCATCAACTGCTTTCACAGGTTCTAAGAAGAATAAGAAGTACGCCATGCCGCCTTCCATCCACGTAATGCTACGGATTAGTTGTACGCCTGGCTTACCTGTATAATACACCTTGCCAGATTCACCTTGTTCAGACCATTCATAGTCCTTGTACTCTGCAGGAATATACGCTGTATCTCTTACGGTATCCAAGGAATATCCCATTCGATAAGCCATAACATTAGTAATAAATTTATTCCCATCCTGGTAGATAGGCCCGCCTCTTTTGTAATATACAACCTCTAAGACATCATTTTGATCGTGACGCGCTGTATAAAGCTGATATCCAAAAGGTATATAACTAGGTACTTCAGCCTCATAAGGCAATTTCTGAATAGCCTCTGCTACCCCCTTAAAGTTACGAGCACTGTCTTGAGTCATCATAGGCCAGCCTACTAATTGCGTTCTTGGTATTTGTATAATCGGAGAAGCATTATTCATGTTTGGCGTAATATTTTTAGACTTAGATACGGCCTCAGAATTATTCGTAGATACAGACTGATCAACAGTATCTGCAGATACATAGCTTATAGATACTAAACCCACAGCTATAGCAGCTAAAATTGATTTACCTATAGTTTTCTTCATATTCTCTCCTATTACAAAAATTTATAATATACTCCACACATATAATGATATATTTTCTTATTTATATCAAAATCAAGCTACCGTTTCTGTAGCTCTAGCTACTTCATAAAACTTTTATCTTTCCTTTTGTGAAAGCATGGTCACAACCAAATAATGTATCTAATGCTTAGTTTCAATATAAAAAATCCTACTGAACGCTATATCATAATAGAGTTCAATAGGATTGTTGTGTCATTATTTAGTTAATGGCGGCATAATAGTATCTTGTTCAAGTTGTCTTCGCCTTTTGGCCGTATAGTCGACAATTTTAATTTGAACTACGCCCACAGAGTTTACCATGGCTTCCGTAAAAGTAAATTCACGTCCTGTCTGATGTTTCATCAATACTTGTAAGCCATGAGATTTTTCATCAATAGACTCTAAATAGGTAGCCTCTCCACGACCCATCACACTAGAGTATACCGAGCTATATTTACATGGTATATCTCCACCTGAAACGAGGGCTTCATCGCTACCATCAATTTCAATAAATACATGGGGATTCGCTTGAATCAAACTAAACTTTTTCCCCTCATAATGGCCATGTACATAGATATAAAGTACCTCATCTATAAATTCATATCCAAAATGTAAGGGCACCACGTAAGGGTAATCACCATCCATCAGACCTAGGTGAATGATACGAGTACTATTTAAAATCCCTTTAATTTCATCTATATCTGTAACCATGCGATCTTGTCGTCTCATAATAACCCCCACTACTTTACGTAAAAGATAATCTATGTATTATTATAGCAAATATTTAAAACCTTTTAAGGCATAGTATCCTTTTAAAAATTATGAATAATTTCTCTTTTATTCGTATATTAATAATACGTTTCTTTCTATATGTCTACCACAAAAATACATTTGACTTTTTGTAATAGATACTGTATTATAAGAAAATAGTTTTATAGATTCTATAGATTATAAAAGCTATGGTCATCCATGGCTTTTTATATTTGTAGATAGTTTGTAGAAAAGAGGTCTTTACTATGTCTGATACGCATCAGTTAAAACGGGGCCTTAAGAATCGGCACGTACAGTTGCTCGCCATTGGCGGGGCCATCGGTACAGGCTTATTCTTAGGCTCCGGTCGTGCCATTCACTTGGCCGGTCCATCCATTATTTTCGCCTACCTTATTACAGGTATTATCTGCTTCTTCATCATGAGAGCTTTAGGTGAATTATTATTGTCTAACTTGAACCACCACTCTTTTATCGATTTCGTAGAAGATTATTTAGGTGATCGAGCAGCCTTTATCACAGGATGGACATACTGGTTCTGTTGGCTTTCACTAGCCATGGCCGATTTAACAGCCGTAGGCTCTATATGCAGTTCTGGATACCGTGGCTGCCTCAATGGATACCCGCCCTTGTCGTCTTAGTGGCATTGCTATTAATGAACTTAACAGCCGTAAAGTACTTCGGTGAAATGGAGTTCTGGTTTGCCTTGATTAAGGTAATTGCCATCATCTCCCTCATTATCATCGGTATCATCATGATTGTCACAGGTTTTACTACTGATGCAGGCGTTGCCGCCTTTAGTAATATGTGGAATTATGGGGGCTGGTTCCCGAACGGAACGATGGGCTTTATCTTATCATTCCAAATGGTTGTTTTCGCTTTCACAGGTATCGAGCTCGTAGGTTTAACAGCTGGTGAAACAGAGGATCCTGAAAAGGTTATCCCTATGGCGATTAACAACATTCCATTACGCATTATTTTGTTCTATGTGGGTTCTTTGGCTATCATCATGAGCATTTATCCTTGGACAGCCGTCAACCCATCTGCTAGCCCATTTGTGGCCGTATTTACAGCAGTTGGTATTGCAGCCGCTGCAGGCATCGTAAACTTTGTAGTTCTTACATCTGCTGCATCTGCTACAAACTCTGGTATCTTTAGTACAGGCCGTATGATTTACGCCCTTGCAAAACGCGGTCATGCGCCAAGCTCTATGCGCCGCTTAACACACAGCAGCGTACCATATCAAGCAACCATTTTCTCCGCTGCAGTACTATTAATTACAGTTGTACTCAACTATGTAATGCCAGAAGCAGTATTCGTTATGATTACATCTATCTCTACATTCTGCTTCATCTTTATTTGGGCCATGATGGTTATTTGTCACCTTAAATATCGTAAGAAAAACCCTGAATTAGCGGCACAGTCTAAATTCAAAATGCCTCTATTCCCAGTGATGAATTACATCATCCTTGCGTTCTTTGTTTTCATTCTAGGTATTCTCGCCCTAAACGAAGACACTCGAATTGCCCTCTTGTTTACACCAATTTGGTTCGTTATTCTCTGGGCCTTCTACTCCATGCTTAATACAGATGATGAAGATGCACTCAGTGAGGAACTTATCGAGATGGCTGGTGTAAAAGAAATTTACAAAAAACCTAAAAAAGAAGATTCTGACGATTACATAATCTAACTAAAAGGACTGTAATAGAATGCTAAAAACATTCTATTACAGTCCTTTTTAACTATCATAATAATATTATCTAGTTTTTTCTTTAGTATTCTCTTTCATAATAGGCTTCTAATGATATAAAGAAAGCGGGTAACATATGCTTCTTTCATCATATAGCTCCTAATACATCCTACTTCATAATCGGGAAGTTTTGTTGTTCATATTGTTGTTGATACGCTGCAAGATTGCTTGTATCTTCATCGTAGTTAAAGATTGTTTTACTGCGATATCCACCTTGCGTAATGATGATATCGATAGAGGACGGCACCTCTTGACCAGTACGTTGCAAATGGTTAACTAACTCTTGTAAAGCTTCAGTTTGGCGCATGGAACCAGCCATGTATTTACCTTTAGATAAACCTGTATTTCTAATAACTTGGCCATTATATACTTGACCATTTTTATCTGTGTAATAGAAACGTACAGCTGATTTATCTCCTGTAGGTACAGCTTTAATGTAGATGGTTTTCCAATTTTTCTTAACCATCACTCTTGTAGCATCTGCTAACTTATTAGATAAACGTTGTGTTTCTTTATTTGCAGATTTAGATACACTATTAACTTGCTGAATTTCATCATTCATAGGCATATCAATAAGTGCCATACTAGGATCTTGTTGTACCTTCTTCGCATCTGCAGGCTGAACCGCCAACACAGCAACGGCCGCCATTACAGCTAACATTGTAAGAGCAAATTTCTTCATTATATCTCTCCTCAGATAGGATTCCCTAAACAAATTATATTTTACACAATATATTATATTCACTTAGGGCATAAATTTCAAGTCAGTCTATTTTCTAAACTTCTATCCTTTATTACCTAGTTTCATAGTAGCATAGAACCCCCTCTCTTTTAACTATAGTATAGCGAAATCTCTAAACTAATAAAAGAAAAGGCTTCAACCAATGCTCGACAAAACGTATTCTGTCGATGATTGATTGAAGCCTTTATTTTTATACTATTAGTTACTGAAGTCAGTATCTACGATAGCAAATTGTGTATATTCAGGGCAGCGTTTTTGCATTTCTGCTTTAATTTTTTCTAATGTGCCATGCGGATCTTCTTCGTCAAAGTCAAAGATAATATCGTAGTAGATAACTTTCTTTTCTTCTTGTACGTAGAACGCATGTACTTGTACTACATGGGTATATAGACTCACAACTTGGTCGAGAGCTTGTCTTATTTCAAGCACTTCTACACTAGGTTGGTTTTCAGCATATACGCCAACGGTCATAGCAATACCAAATTTTTTATAAAGATGAACGGCGATACCTTTTGTTAGGGGATGAATATCTGCCATGGTCATCGTATCTGGCACTGTAATATGAACGGAGCCAATTGTTTCACCAGGACCGTAGCTATTTAATACTAAATCATATACACCGCCCACATTTGGATGTTGAGCGATAGTTTCTTTAATTTCACGAACTAAGTTATCATCTGCACGAATGCCAAGCAAGTGATTATACATTTCTTTTAAAATGTCATAAGCTGCTTTCAAAATCAATACGGAGATAGCGGCCCCTACATAACCTTGAATATCAAAGTTAAAGAAGAATACTAAAGCTGCAGATACTAATGTGGCAAAGGTAATTACCGCATCAAAAAGGGCATCTATACCAGACGCTACAAGAGCATCAGATTTATATTTTTCACCTTGTGCCTTAATATAACGGCCCATTACAACTTTTACAACGATAGCAACGGCGATAATCGCCAAGCTCGGAACATCAAAGGTAGATACCTCAGGATGAATTATTTTTTCTATGGATTCCTTAAGAGATCCAAGGCCGGCACCAAGGATGATGAAAGCAATCGCCATGGTAGTCATATATTCGATACGACCATGACCAAATGGATGCTCCTTATCGGCACCCTTAGCTGCTAATTTTGTACCAACAATGGTCAATACAGAGGACAAAACGTCTGTTAAGTTGTTTACCGCATCAAGGATGATGGCGATAGAGTTAGACGCAAGGCCTACAATCATTTTAAAAATAACGAGAACGACGTTACCTATAATACCTTTTATACTAGCAAGCGTAATCCCCCGATTACGTGCTGCACTATTTTCTTGCAAAATCATATTAAACTACACCTCTTACATTCAATTCACTAAGCTATAAATCGAAGCCTATCGATTTATTTACATTTCTATTATAGCTTATCGATTATCATTTGTCATTATATTTTTCGAAAAATTTTTATAAAATCATTGATTTCACTAAGTTATCAATAATTCTCAATTCTCAATTAGAATGTTTGATGTATTGTGACTTCACAATCTTATGCAGTAACCGTAATACGCTCGCCTGTGCGCATGTGTGTAAATACAACCTTTTGGGCACGTAATTGGAAGGGCTGCCCTGTTGGTTGTGCGCCATATAATGTATCCCCTACGAGAGGGTGACCTATATGGCTGAAAGCCACACGAATTTGATGTGTTTTTCCTGTGTACAAACGGACTAAAACCTCTGTATATCCACATTCTTGGGAGTTATGCACAGATTTGTCCACATTTCGACCACTTTTATCCACATTTGGTAATTCTATATCCACATTTTTTGATGCTCTATCCACAGAATTCGGGGACTTATTCACAGAGTTATCCACAGGCTGTGATTGATGTCTACATAGGACAGAATAATCTGTACGAGTCTCTTTGCCCTTAGGATTGACTTCATAATGAATCCCATCAGCACTACGATCCATAGGGAATACCAAGGAATCTTCGTCAGCTTCTACGATACCTTCCACAGTAGCCATATACCACTTTTCAAAGGTATTATCATCCATTTGCTGTTGATAAAGGCTTTGGGCTAAGCCACTTTTAGCAATCACAATACAGCCCGTTGTATCTCTATCTAAGCGATTCAAGAAACGCACCTTCCGCTTAATGCTATGTTCTTTAAAGTAGTAAGCCACACCATTGGCAAGGGATACTTGGTCTTTAGAGTTTACCGTCATACCTGATGACTTATCCACAATGAGAAGATCATCATCTTCATATAAGATATGTAGATCCATTTCTATGGGTTCGTGATCTATTTTTTCCTTAGCCATGGCAATCCAAATCTCGTCACCTTCGGAGATAACATCCTTTGGCGCCGCCTTATGTCCGTTGATGTGGATTAGTTTTTCCTCAAATAACTTTACAAGAGACTTCCGTGGATATCTCGTATCAAGGACTTCGCCTAGCGAGACATCCACAGTATCACTCATTTTGACCGCTTCTTGTTTCTTAGACGGCTGTACTAGAGCAAGTTTATTAGTATGTACAGCCTCTAAATCCGCAGCAGTTACGGTCCACAAAATATCGTCAGGACGATGTGTTTTTCGCGCCATTAGTATCTCCTTTCTACGAGCTCAGGGTCTCGTGGCATATAGTTCAGTAGCGAGCTTGGTTGAACTGCTCGGCCACGTATATTGGTTTGTTCAAAGGTAATGGTCAGCTCTTGCTTAGGACGCGTAATAGCCACGTAGAACAAGCGCTTTTCTTCGTCTTCACGGCCTTCTGCAATGGCAAATGGGCTTGGGAATGTACCTTCGTTGAGGCCTGCTAGGAATACATGGTCAAACTCGCTCCCCTTTGCTTGGTGGATAGTAATGATAGGAATGCGATCTTCATTTCGCACCTGTTGAGCTGGCTCACCTGCGGTAAGGGCCGCCATCTGCAAGATTTGATTTAATCGAGCTAGACCAGGTGGCCCTTCATAGGCAGCATCTAGTTTTTCCATAATGCGATACAAATCGCGTATATGCTCTACCTTTGCCGCTTCTCCATGGGATTTATAATATTCTAGAACCCCCATTTGGTTCATAATGTACGCCAATAACTTCGTTGGCAGCTCCGTATAGGCCTTTCTACGTAACGTCGCCATTTGAGACGCAATATTGGTGAAAGCTGCTTTATACTTATTGATTGCCACCATACGACCAGTCGTTGTAGGCACGATATTTTCTTTTACAGCATAGATTAAAAGCTGTGCAGTGGCCAAGATATCGTCCATCGCATTATGCGTAGGCTCATGATTGATAGGAAACTCTGATGCAAGGAAGCTTAATTTATGATTCGGTAAATTAGGATAGAATCTGCGATAGATGTCGAGTGTATCATAAATAGCCTTGAACTCTGGATTACCTAAATTATGGCGTGCCAATTCATTAGTAAAGATGGTTACGTCATAATTTACATTATGGCCTACAATAATAGCATTCTTGGAAAATTCCTTAAAGGCTTGCAACACTATAGCTGGCTCTTCGCCGTGTTCTTGTAAATACGCATCAGAGAAGCCGTGTACCTCTTCGGATTGTCCTACAGGAACACCTGGATTGATAAAGCGTTCAAAGGTCTCTAGAACCTGCCCATTTTCATCGATACGAATGGCTGCAATTTGAATGATACGATCCTGGGACGTATCGGTACCTGTACTTTCTACGTCGTACACCACGACCTCATGATTTTCTAAGCCACTGACGAGCTTGGCATACGGCTCGGCCTCAAAGATAGGCATATCCATAAAGTCTGTCAATTTTAGGCCTACTTGACGCGTCTCAGGGCTTTCAATAGCGGCGATACGCGCGTCACCGATGCCGGCAACATAGCGTTTTATAATGCGCTTAGCGCTGACAGAGTCATTCGGGTTCATGAGCAGTTTAAAGTAAGCCATAACGTCTTTGATTTCTTGACGTCTAAAGAATTTAAACTCGTCAATAATCATAAAGTGACGGCGTTCGTCTTCAGGTTTTTCATTATTAAGGCGTTCAAAGGAGTCGCTCAGCCGTTGAGCCTTTTTATTATCTCGTACGAGAACGCCTATATTGGCATCCTTTGGCAAGGCGCAGATAGCATCATAGATATATCGTCCCTCAAGATAACTGTTTTTACAGCCTTTAATGAGAACAGGCTTGCCCTTTCTTTCACTATTGGCACGTGGCAATTCAGTATAGATAGAACCTACGAGATCAGGGAACATATTCTGCAATGTTTTGAAAGCCATCGTAAATAGTGTCCAATTTGAGCGGTAGTTTTCGTAGAAAATAATTTTTAAAGGCTTAAAGTCCACATCAAACTGCTTGAGCAAACGGAATGGATCAGAACCGCGCCATTCGTATATGGTTTGGAAATAGTCCCCACATAATAAGACGTGATTGCCTTCCCAAAGCATTTCTAATACCTTGTACTCTAGTACGCCTGTATCTTGCATTTCATCTACAGAAATATAGTTGTAACGGCTACGCCAACGCTCCCGAACTACGGGATCTTGGAATAGGCGATGAACACCACAAATGAGATCTGTAAAATCTAGACCATGTACAGAGGCTAAGCTTTCATCATAAGCGGCAATCCATTCGTGACCATGGTTCAAAAAGTCATGGAGTTCACTGTAGAGCACATTGCCAAAACTAGAGAACTGTTGCTCAATAGCAGGACGCTGTTCCTTTTGCAAACGATCAATAGTTCGTTTATAATCACCTACAAGGTCATCAGAATAGAAACCATATAAGGAGCGATATTCTTTTACCATGGCGATGATGTTGGCAAAGGACATTTCTCGCAATTTACCAGGACGATACGGTTCAGACAATTCCTTGCAATCCTCTTCATCAAAGATGGTTACATCCGTATACAAGGTTTCATTGCGCTTGCCCTCTTGTTGGAGCACGAAAAAGCAAAAGCTGTGGAATGTACTAACCTCCACAGCCTTTGCAGGACTGCCTACGAGCGATTGAATGCGGTCTTTCATCTCGTTCGCCGCCTTGTTCGTAAAGGTCATGCACAAGATATTCTCCGCCTTCGCATAGCCGCCCTCGATAAGGTGAGCCACTCGATAAGCAAGTGTATTCGTTTTTCCCGTCCCTGCAGACGCTAACAAGAGGATATTCTGTTCAACTTCATCAATAACGCGTTGTTGTTCACGATTGATAAGCATGAGGTCCTCCTATTTTAAAAAGCCGTACCATCCGGCAGCAATGAGCATTGGAATAGGGCCTAGAATTGCTGTTAAAGCCCATACGCCCAAACCAATATCCATAGGAATATTGAGGATATGAACGCATACTAAATACGTCAAAATACCAGTTACTGCATTCACAGCCACTCGTTTAATGGTGAAAAATGCTACTTTGAAAGCTATGTAGGCTACAGCAACGGATACAACCGCCGAAATAATCGGTGATGCTAATAAAGCTCCCATATTATCCTTTCATTTCTTGGCGGTTCACTACAGCACCGCCTAACGTTAATTCATCGGCATATTCGATATCGCCACCCACAGGAACACCGCGGGCAATGCGCGTTACCTTAATGCCACTTGGGCTTAATAAACGCGCCAAATAGAGAGCTGTCGCCTCCCCTTCTACGTCTGGGTCAGTAGCGAGAATAACCTCTTGTACCACACCATCCCGAGGCGGGCAATCAATTCTTTTACGCGAATATCGTCAGCACCGATGCCCTCCATAGGGGACAAGGCACCTTCCAATACATGATACAAGCCCTTATAGTCACCACTGCGCTCGATAGCAATGACATCGCGAGATGTTTCAACGACCATAATCGTCGTTTGATCGCGGTTCGGATTGCTACAGAATTCACAAGGGTCTTGCGCTGATAAGTTAAAGCAAATAGAACAGTGACGCGTAGCCCCCTTTGCTTCTACGATGGTTTCCACGAGACGGTCTACCTCTTCCTTCGGCATTTCTACCAAATGATAGGCCAGGCGTCTAGCGACTTGGAGCCGATACCTGGCAAGCGGCGCAACTGCTCTACGAGCCGTTCTAAAGCATTTGTCATTTAGAATAAACCTGTTGGCAAGTTAAGACCACCAGTTACTTTGCCCATTTCTTGAGCCAAGAGGTCGTCTACTTTTTTGCTAGCTTCGTTTACAGCAGCCATCACTAAATCTTCTAACATTTCTACGTCTTCAGGATCAACTGCCGTTGGGTTCAATTTTAAAGACTCGATGATTTTTTCACCGTTCATCACAACTGTTACAGCACCGCCACCAACGGAAGCCTCTACTGTACGAGTTTTTAATTCTTCTTGCATTTTCTTCATATCTGCTTGCATTTTTTGAACTTTTTTCATCATGCCAGCCATATTGCCCATACCTTTACCAAACATTGTAATTCCTCCTTTAGGACCTGCGTCCTTACTACTATTCTATGTTTAACACTATGAAAGTATGCCACATAGATCCATAACTTGTATTGTCATCCAAATGCCTTTCGGCCAAAGGATATGACTCAATGATATAGATTTATAAACGTTTATTCTTCGATGACCTCGACGATGATGTCGTGATCTTCAGATAGTTTTTCTAATGTTTCTGCCAAGAGAGGATTGTTTCGCTCCTCTTCCGTCATATGCTCTGGGTCCCATGCATATTCACGAGCCACCGTCACACTATCGATAGGTGCGACCTCAATAGGTGCTTGTGAAAGCATTGCATGTTCATCACTTTGATAAGGGGTTCCCTGTTGCTGTTCGCCCCCATTAGACTTTGGGACAGCTTCCACCTCAATATGTGCACCGCTATCCATAGGGCGTTCTAAGACTTCCCCATCATCGCTAATAACAGTGACACTATCTAATGGATGTGGTGGCATATCATCCAAAGATGATACGTAAGCTTCCTCCATATCGTCTACAGGTACATCGTCAAAGGAATGAACTGGAATATCATCGCCTTCAACGGAACCTGCTAGTGACTCGATAGGAATCTCCCCATCAGGCACCTGAGTAGATGGACTGCCATCAAAGGATGTAATCGGCACATCTCCATCAGATGGTAAGGTTTCTGCTCCAACCTCACTCGTATCAGCACCAGTTGTGGCACTTACAGCAGCACCGCCCGTCTTCTTCGCCAAGAAGGCTAACGCTGCAGCTTTTGCCGCATCTACCGCTGCGGAGTCAGGCTTACTAGCCGTCTCTTCAGATGTAGGACCTCCAACCTGTGCGGTAGGTTGTTGAGCTTGTGACGCGCTACTAGCTTGAGCTCTATTAGCTCCTGCTGAGCTATTTCCCACTGAAGCATTATTAGTGCCTTGTGGTGCTGATGGATTTGTTAAATCCATTTGCGTTGGTTGACCTCCAGAGGTCTTCTGCACATCAACCATTGGTTCTGGTGGACGTTGCGGCGCTTTTACTTGGTGCTGCGTCGTACTGCCAGAGGCCTTTTTATAGTCTTTGTAAACTTGTGTAAGGGCATCAACGATTTCTACATGTACTGGATAGCCTAGCGTATAGGTGAAAGCATCTGCCGCTTCTGCCAAGTTTACTTCGTTGGTCATTACATTGAGGTGCAATGTATTTTTAAAGGCCATAACAGCCTTACTTTGGTCTACGTATACAAGTTGACCTTGGCCAATTACGGTAGAGGTCATATTGCGATTGCTGTCCTTCAAGTATTTAATGACATTAGACTGTACATTGCGATACTCTTGAGCAGACAAGATTTGATCACTAATGATAGCCTGTGTGCTAATACCTTTTTTCCCACGTCCTGTAGCTTGTTTTCTCGTAGGTCGTTGTGGTCCACCTCCCGTATTTGGTGGTGGCGCCATACCAACACCACCCATTGGAGGCGGAGCCATGCCCACTCCATTCATAGGAGGAGGTGTGCTACCAGGAGCTCCCAGCGGTGGAGGCGTTATGCCTACATTAGTAGGCGGAGGTGTCATTCCTACATTAGTAGGCGGTGGTGTCATCCCCACTCCACTTGGAGGCGGCACAGTACCAACAGTACTATTTTGGGTACCACTCATGGAAGCATGCTGTACAGCAGCATTATCTACAGGAACAAAGCTATTGGCATAACCACTTGGTGGTCCAAAGGAATTAGCACCATAAGCAGGTGTAGTTGCCACAGCTGGGCCTCGTTGTTCTAATTGAGCCATGCGGTTCAATAAATCGTTTCGTTCAGATCGTTCTGAAGACTCTAATGCATACACACGGTCTTCTAAGCTTTCATCAACAGAACCTAATTTAGTACATAAAACGAGTAAGCCCATTTCGATGATAGTTCGTGGATTATCCACCTGTTTTGCATCATTCATGATGGATTGAGCACTGCGCACATATTGATTAAGCTCATTAAAATCGATGCTTTCAGCTTGAGCTAAAAACTCATCCTTAAAGGCATCATATACCTTGAGCTCGTCCGCATCAGGTGCGACCTTACCAACTAGTAAGGCCCGCACGTGCTGAATGAGGGCTTCCATAATCTGCGTCGCATCACGACCTTCTGCTAAGGATCGTGGATATAGGACAACAATTTAGGACCATCCCCGTTGCGCAACGCATCTAGGAAGTGAATAATCCATTCTTTGCTAACAAGACCGATGAGTTCTTCTACTACTTGCGGCGTAATAGAACCAGTCGCCATTCCTGCACATTGGTCTAAGATACTCAAGGCATCGCGCAAACCGCCGTCTGCATGGACCGCGATGAGCTGTGCTGCTGCCGTATCTAGGCCAAAGCCTTCCTTTTCCGCTACATAGGATAAACGCTGGGCGATATCATCAGACGTAATTCGTCTGAAGGTATAGCGCTGACAACGAGACACAATAGTAACAGGCAATTTCTCAATTTCTGTAGTAGCAAAGATAAACATAACGTGAGCCGGTGGCTCTTCGATAGTTTTTAAAAGCGCGTTCCACGCCTCAGTTGTGAGCATGTGGGCTTCGTCGATGATGAACACCTTTTTACGCCCCTCAACAGGCATGAATTTGACGCTTTCACGAAGGGCGCGGACCTCATCGATACCACGATTAGAGGCAGCATCGATTTCAAGAACGTCCATGGACTGACCTCTCAAAATCGATTTACAAGCACTACACTCGTTACAAGGATGATCCGTTGGCCCATGCTCGCAGTTGATAGCGCGCGCGAAAATCTTGGCCATACTCGTCTTACCAGTCCCTCGCGGGCCGGCAAACAAATACGCATGAGCTACCTTATCCTCACGGATAGCACGCATCAACGTATCAGACACCTGATGCTGACCAACCACATCGGTAAACGTCTGCGGACGATACTTACGATATAACGCAATATATGCCATTGGAACACCCCCTTTTCCGAAAATTACAATACTTTATTATACCATATTCATGAAATTCTGACTTCCTTAATAAAGTTCTTTCTCCAATGCGAAAGTAATATATTTACTTATAAATAATGCTGATATTGCCTAGTCAAAATTTCATCATATGATTCACAATAAAACATCGTATAGTCCAGAATCGAATATCATGCATTCTATATTAGGCATAAAAAAAGCGGCCCCATAGGCCGCCTTGCAATATTCGATCACGACAGCCCCCGGGTTCCCCGTGGCACATGAAGGTTACCGCTTAGTGCTGCTACCTCTCAGTCCTGACACGATTCACAGGCCCCCATTGCACAGGCCCGAGAACTGCCATGATCCAATATTGCAATACAAATATTATACATGAAAATGCCTCTATAGTCAAAGCTATAGAGGCATTTCATATGTCTTATCTAAAGGATATTCAGTTAGATTAGAAATTATTTTGCATATTTTTCTTTGAATGCAGCTAATTGTGCTTCTTCCAAGGATAAACCTTGTTCTTTATAGCGTTCAATAGCAGCGTGCATTTCTTCGTATGCTACAGGTACAACTTTTGTAAATCTGTTTACAAAGTTATTCCAGTTTTCAAGGATGTGACGGCCTTTAGCGGAATTAGTGTGCAATACATGTTGTTCTACTAATTCTTTAATGCGTTTAAGGTCATCATTATTAGCAGGACGTAATTCTACGAGGCCTGTATTTACATAGCGTTCATCGCAATCAAGGATGTATGCATAGCCACCGGACATGCCTGCTGCAAAGTTACGTCCGATTTTACCGAGTACAAGAACTTCGCCACCAGTCATGTATTCACAACCATGGTCGCCTAAGCCTTCTACAACAGCAGTTATACCACTGTTACGAACAGCGAAACGTTCACCAGCAACACCATTAATGTAGGCTGTACCAGATGTAGCACCATAGAAGGCAACGTTACCGATAAGGATGTTTTCGTCCGCTTCGAAGATAGATTTCTTAGGTGGATATACAGTGATTGTACCACCGGACAAGCCTTTACCGAGGTAATCGTTCGCATCACCTTCAAGTTCTAATGTCATACCTTTAGGAATGAAAGCACCGAAGGATTGGCCTGCAGAGCCTTCAAAGTTCAACTTGATTGTGTTATCTGGCAAGCCGCTTTCACCATAACGACGTGTCACCTCAGAACCAACCAAGGTACCTACAACACGGTTAATGTTGTTGATAGCCAATTTAGCGCGAATTGGTTTTTGGTCCTCAATAGCAGGACGGCACATACGCAAGAGCTTGGACATATCCAAGGTGCGTTCCAATTCATGATCTTGGTCAATCATGTGCATATGACCTACAGATGCATCGATGTATGGGTGGAATAATACGCGTTTAAGGTCAACGCGAGACAATTTGAAGTTATCGTCTTGAGATTTTTGACGAACAAGGTCGATACGGCCTACAAGTTCAGCTACGGAGCGAATTCCTAAGCGAGCCATGATTTCACGCAATTCACGAGCGATGAAAATCATCAAGTTTTCTACATACTCAGGTTTACCTGTGAAACGAGCACGCAATTTTTCATCTTGTGTCGCTACGCCATAAGGGCATGTGTTGAGGTTACATACACGAGCCATTTTACAGCCTACAGCAACGAGTGGTAATGTACCAAAACCGAATAACTCAGCGCCAAGCATAGCCGCAACGGCTACGTCAAAACCAGTCATCAATTTGGAGTCTACTTCCAATTTAACGCGGTCACGCAATCTGTTGAGCATCAATGTTTGATGTGTTTCAGACAAGCCTAATTCCCAAGGCACACCAGCGTGTTTTACAGATGTACGGCCTGCCGCACCTGTACCACCATCGTAACCAGAGATTAAGATATTGTCTGCTTTTGCTTTTGCCACACCAGCAGCGATAGTACCAACGCCAGCTTCAGATGTTAATTTAACGGAAATACGAGCATCTTTGTTAACGCATTTCAAATCGTAAATCAACTCAGCCAAGTCTTCGATGGAGTAAATATCATGATGTGGTGGCGGAGATACGAGCTCAACGCCTGGAGTGGAGTGACGAGCTTTCCCGATTTCAGGATATACTTTTTTACCTGGTAATTGACCACCTTCGCCTGGTTTAGCACCTTGAGCACATTTAATTTGCAATTCTTTTGCGTGGATGAGGTAGTTCGCAGTTACACCGAAACGACCAGAGGCGATCTGTTTTACTTCGGAGTTCATGCTGTCGCCATTTGGCAATGGTTTGAAGCGAGCTACATCTTCGCCACCTTCACCAGAGTTAGATGTGGAACCAAGACGGTTCATAGCGATAGCAATCGTTTCATGAGCCTCTTTACTGATGGCACCATAACTCATAGCACCCGCTTTAAAGCGTTTTACGATGGATTCTTCAGGTTCAACCTCTTCGATAGGAATACCGCCGCCTACTGGGTAGTTCAATTCCATTAAGGAACGCAATGTTACATGATAATCGTTGCGAATCGCTTTAGAGTATTCTTTATATTTTGCGTAATCACCGTTGATAAGGGATTCTTGTAAAAGATCAATTGTTTTAGGGTTGAACAAATGCTCTTCCCCATCTTTTACAGGACCATACCAACCACCTGGTTCAAGCACAGATTCGTCGGATTTGAAAGCACGGTCATAACGAGCCAATGCTTCATTGGCAACGCCTACAAGACCAATACCGCCAATACGAGTTGGTGTATTTACAAAGAACTTATTAATAAAGTTGGTGTTCAAGCCCAAAGCTTCGAAGATTTGTGCACCATGGTAGGAACGAACTGTGGAAATGCCCATTTTGGACATAACCTTCATAATGCCGCCTACAGCTGCTTTAATGTAGTTCTTTTCTGCTTGTTCAGGTGTAATATCACCAAGGCGTTTACGAGCTTGTAAATCGCGTACGGTTTCAAGAGCCAAGTAAGGATTGATAGCTGTTACACCATAACCGATCAATGTACAGAAATGATGTACTTCACGAGGCTCACCAGATTCAAGGATAAGACCAATTTCTGTGCGCAATACTTTTCTAATTAAGTGATTATGAACAGCTGCTACAGCTAACAACGCTGGAATTGGTGCATGATTTTCATCAACTCCACGGTCGGATAAAATCAATACATTTTGCTCTGTACGTGCTGCTTCTTCTGCTTTTTCGCACAATTCATTCAACGCATCACGCAAGCCATCCGCACCCTTAGTTGGATCGAAGAGGATTGGCAATGTAACAGATTTCATGCGACGGCAGTCAAGAGCCTTAATGGACGCCAATTCTTGATTTGTAAGAATTGGTGTACGCATAGACAACGCATAAGTACCAGCTTTATTAGGATCTGTTAAGTTACCAGAGTTACCAAGCATAACGCGTGTAGATGTAACCATTTCCTCACGAATGGAGTCGATTGGAGGATTTGTTACTTGCGCGAACATTTGCTTGAAGTAGCTGTATAACAATTGTGGTTTATCGGACAAGATAGCAAGTGGAGCATCGGCACCCATTGCACCTACAGGGTCTTTACCATCTTTTGCCATAGGTACGATCATACGTACAAGGTCTTCTTGAGTATAACCAAAGGCTTGTTGCTTTTGGAACAAATCTTCTACTTTTGGAATATCACTTTCATCAGCTTGAGTAATTTCAGACAAGTGGATAACATGTTCTTTTACCCATTCATCATATGGCAATTCAGTAGCAACCCGTTGTTTGATTTCTTCGTCAGATAATGCGTTGTTCCTCTGTATCGATGAGAAGCATTTTGCCTGGTTCCAAACGACCTTTAGCGCGAATATTTTCAGCGTTTTCGTTTACTACACCCACTTCAGAGGCCATGATAACGCGATCATCAGTTGTTACATAGTAACGAGCAGGACGCAAACCATTACGATCAAGTACGCCACCGATAACAGTACCATCAGTGAAGCCCATAGCAGCAGGGCCATCCCATGGTTCCATCATGAAGCTATTGAACTCATAGAAGTCATGTTTTTCTTGGCTCATGAGATTATTGCGTTCCCAAGGTTCAGGAATCATCATCATAATAGCATGAGGCAAGGAACGACCTGTCATGTGCAAGAATTCCAAAGTATTGTCGAACATAGCGGAGTCAGAACCGCTGTCATCTACTACAGGGAATACTTTTTTAATATCTGGGAATAATGGAGATTCTGCCTTACCTTCACGAGCATTGATCCAGTTTACGTTACCACGGATTGTATTGATTTCACCATTATGCACTAAGAAACGGTTAGGATGCGCCCGAGCCCAGCTTGGGAATGTATTCGTACTGAAACGGGAGTGAACCATAGCCAATGCAGATGTAAAGTCAAGGTCGCTCAAATCAAGGTAGAAGTCACGCAATTGACCAGGTGTCAACATACCTTTATATACGATTGTTTTAGAGGACAAGGATGCAATATAGAAATCGCTAGATAATTCCTTGCTCAATGGAACAATACGTTTTTCCGCTAATTTACGAATAATATATAATTTACGTTCAAATTCTTTATTATTCGTTACATCTGGGCCTTTACCGATGAGGATTTGAATCATCCATGGACGAATTGCAGCTGCTTCTTGACCAACTTTAGTACCATCAACTGGTACTTCACGCCAGCCGAGAACAACTTGCCCCTCTTCGCGAACAACCTCTTCAAAAATGCGTTTTTGCTCGTTACGGAGCTTTCATATTTGTGGGCAAAGACCATACCTACGCCGTACTCTCCAGCTGCAGGTAGATTGATACCAAGCACTTCGCATTCGCGTTTGAAGAACTCATGAGGAATTTGTACCAAAATACCGGCACCATCCCCTGTGTCCTTATCAGCACCAGCACCACCACGGTGCTCAAGGCGCTCTAAAATACGCAAACCATCATCGATAATATCATGGGATTTTTTACCCTTAATATTAACGACAAAGCCCATGCCGCACGCATCCTTTTCAAATTGGCTGCTGTACATACCATTGGCTTCTAGTCTAGCTTGATCTAGACGTTGTTGCTCAATTGTGCTCTGATTCATATCCATAACGTGCACTCCTTCATATCACTTGATCATCCCAAGCGCAGCGGCATCGTTCCGTTCGGGCTTGGTGAAAGTATAAACTATAAACTACTTCTAAAGAATCCATTCTATAGTGATATTATCGGCTGTGACCGTCCATAACCTCATCTAATTTTTAAATTCTATAGAATTTTTGTCTATACATAGTATACTCCTGTCCACTGTGAATTGAAAATATAAAAAAAACATAGTCTATGACTTTAAGTCATAGACTATGCATTTTTATCACTATTGTTTTTTGTATACACAAATGCACAATCACTACTTCTCACGACCAAAGTTGTCCCCTACTTCACAGGTTACCGTCATAGCCTCGTCCTTACCATAGGGTACAAAGGTGATTTCTGACGCATGTAAGCATTGACGTGTATAGGGTTTATTGCGTGTCCCATACATGGCATCTCCCACAATAGGATGTCCGATGTGTTCCATGTGCACGCGGATTTGATGTGTTCTGCCGGTTAATAATTTGAACTTCAATAGCGTATGTTCGCCGTCATGACCAAGAACGGTATATTCCGTTTGAGCCGGTTGACCAAATTCATCGATGACACGGCGATTATCAAATACTGGATCAACACCAATAGGTTCATCAACTACGCCATCTTCGTTAATACAGCCTTCTACTAAGCCTGTGTAGATACGGTCGATACGACCAGCTTGCAATTCATCAGTGTAATATTGCTGAGCTTCCTTAGTTTTACCAAAGAGAATACAACCAGATGTGTCTCGGTCAAGACGATGTACAGGGCGCACCTTGTGAACTACACCTTTTTTCGCATAATACCCAGCCACATAATTACTCAATGTACCAGATTTAGTTTGTCCCGCTGGATGAACAAGCATGAATGGAGCTTTATTAACTACTAGCGTATGCGCATCTTCGTAGAGAACTGCAATAGGCCCTTTTTCTACATCGACGCCATAGTCCTTATCCTGTGGTAATTCCAAAGTTAATACATCACCCTTTTTGAGGGAACGCTGGGAATGGGCTACACGGCTATTTACTTTCACCCGTTTCTTGCGGAACATCATTTGAATATCTCGAGAAGATAAAGAAAAGCGTTCCTTTACATATTTAGAGACCGTCAATTCTGTTGGTTCTTTCACTGTATACGTTTTCCAGCTCATATTACCACCATTCGTTAATATATGTTTTTTGTTCAGGATAGAGAATATCGAAGAATTCTAGCCATTCCTCATTAGCTGAAAGTTTACCTTCAAAAGCAAGATCACGAGCAGTTAATGTGCCCATTAAGAGTTGGCTCAAAGCGCCGACTTCAACAGTAATATCTACATTTCCATCTAATGTGTCAGACACCTTTTTAACAGATGGAGTCAATGCGCCGCCATATTGGACTTCATAGCGTCCTTCATTCCACTCACAAAGGCTATCTTTCACACCAAAGGTCATTGTAATAGGCATCATCAAAGCCTCTGGGTTTACAGGAATGGATTCGAAGGCAGCTTTCACATCCACAATACGGCTCATCATGTACGGCATTGTGGAATGTCCGCTTTTACCATCTGGATAGAAGCGATAGTATGTATCGTGAAGGCCCTCATTCCAACGAATAGTAGTACCTTGAGAACGGTGATTATAGAAGTAGTTCAACAATGCTCGTTGTGCACGACGTGTAGTATAAACTAATTCGGATACAGGAATTTCTGGTTGACCTAAGCGATACACCGCATAGCCTTCAATAACACCTTCATCATTGCGTACTACAGCGATATTTACGCCTTCTGCGAAGAAGCTACCGAGCAAGCGTTTCCATTCCTTTTCACCGCGCTCAGCATAGCCAGAAAGACGAGCTGTATACGCTTTATATACAGGGTCCAATAAGGTCCATTGATCCACGCTATTTAGCAGGCCAAAGCTCAAGGATTTATCCGTCATAGGGCGCAAGTCTTCAAGAGACATCGTATTTACCCATTGATGTGCATAGAGTTCCCAACCATATTGTTGGTAGAATGCAGCCTTGGAAGGCATCAAAATCGTCAATGCTTGACCGCGGTTGCGAAGTTCTTCAAGAGAAGCCTTTAGCAAAGCACCACCTACGCCACCACGACGAGCCGCAGGATGTGTGGCAACGCCTACCATATAACTTGTAGGTAGTACAGCACCACGAACATTGATATTGTATTGACGCAAATGAACAGTACTCAACAATTGACCTTGTTCAAGGCCAACCATTGTATTTTCTGGTTCATAGCAATTTGTAAAGTAATATTGGAAGAATGGATCTTCCTTTGGTTCAAAGCAGTACGCCCATAGATTTTCCACATGTGGCGTATCTTGAGCCGTTGCAATTCTAAATTCCATAAGTATATCCTCGTTATAGTAATAAACTACTTTCTATCTGTCGCATCGCATCGCATCGCATCGCATCGCATCGCATCGCATCGCATCGCATC
>NZ_QSDY01000023.1 GCF_003463825.1 Veillonella sp. AM51-8BH | reverse complement strand
TAATGTAGTTTTTAGGAGATGAATTATCAATAAGATATATTTGTATATTCATTAAAAGTGTTAACATTATTGTTTGATATTTTATACATGCTGTGTTATGATACAAGTGTAGTGCAAGACAGTAAGACAATATATATATATTTTTAGGAGGATGTTACCATGTTAGGTAAAGTAAAATGGTTTAGCGCAGAAAAAGGTTATGGTTTTATTGAACGTGAAGACGGTAGCGATGTATTCGTACATTACTCTGCGATCCAAGACGAAGGCTTCAAATCTTTGACAGAAGGTCAAAATGTAGAGTTTGATATCGTTGATGGTAACCGTGGCCCTCAAGCTGCTAACGTTGTAAAAGCGTAATAACATACCAAAAAATACATAAAAGCAACATATAAAGAAACTCCGATATCGCATGATATTGGAGTTTTTCGATTGTTACTGGAAATAATATTTATAATTCTGCAAAAAATATAAAAATTCTTTTGAAAAAAAGAGGAGTTTTATACCTTGATGTAGAAATACTAAATATAACACGAGAGATAAGTAAAAAATTACTACACACTCGTATCTCGTGGATGATTTTTAGAAAGGGTGTTGACTTATGAAAGTAGCAATCAGAGGTAAAAACATTGAAGTGACAGATGCTCTAAGAGCATACATCGAAAAACGATTGAGCAAATTAACTCGTTACTTCGATGATGAGTTAGATGCACAAGCGGTTTTATCCGTTGTTAAAGATAAATCTACTGTTGAACTTACATGCTTCGTTGATAAGATCGTTCTTCGCGGTGTAGAAACAAACGATGATATGTATGCAGCTATTGATTTAGTAATAGACAAGATCGTACGTCAAATCCATAAACATAAAACTCGTTTAGCAAAACGCTTCAAAAAACAAGAAGCTTTCCATCCTGAAGCTTTAGCAGCTCCTGTAGAAGAGGAAACTATCGAAGTTGTAAAACGGAAACACTTTGCAGTACGTCCTATGGATGTAGAAGAAGCTATCTTACAAATGAATCTTATTGGCCATGACTTCTTTATGTTCTTCAATGCTGAAACAGAAGCAATGAACGTAGTATATCGTAGACATGATGGATTCTATGGTTTGATTGAGCCAGAATTACAATAACCTATAATATCGGCTGACAATAATCCTAACTCCTTTCTACTTTTTAAATCAGCCGATTATTATATCAAGGTGGATGACCATTTTGAGGCATCCACCTTTTTTATAAAATGCTATAAATAATCGTGAAATGCCTTGAATTCTTTGACTATTCAAGGCATTTTCGTTATAATAAATTAGATAAAATAATGTAAGATGTCCTATAGAGGAGTGATTTGTTTGTTAAGCTTTTTACAAAGGCTATTAGGCAATAATAACGCAAAAGAAATTAAAAAAATGCGTGCTATTGCTGATCATATTAATGAAATTGAACCGAATTATGTTAAATTAAGTGATGCTAATTTAGTAGCAAAAACCGATGAGTTTAAACGTCGTTTGCAAAAAGGGGAAACGTTAGACGACATTTTGCCAGAAGCATTTGCTGTAGTTCGCGAAGCATCTAAACGCGTGTTAGGCATGCGTCATTTTGATGTACAGTTGATCGGTGGTATTTGCCTTCATAGAGGCAATATCGCAGAAATGCGTACTGGCGAAGGTAAAACATTAGTTGCTACATTGCCAGTATATCTAAATGCATTGACAGGTAATGGCGTACATGTTGTTACAGTAAATGATTATTTGGCTACTCGCGATAGTGAACAAATGGGTCGTTTATATAACTTCTTAGGCCTTTCTACAGGTCTTATTGTGGCTAATCTCGATTATAACCAACGTAAAGAAGCATATGCATGTGATATTACATATGGTACAAATAATGAGTTTGGTTTTGACTATTTGCGCGATAACATGGTATCTGATGTATCTCAAATGGTACAACGTCCATTGAATTACGCAATTGTCGATGAAGTTGACTCTATTCTTATCGATGAAGCGAGAACTCCATTAATTATTTCTGGTCCTGGTCAACGTTCCACAGATAATTACTACAAGTTAGCTAAAATTGTTCCTCATCTTGTAAAAGATGAAGATTATACAATTGATGAAAAACAAAAGACTATTGCACCTACTGATTCTGGTATCGCAAAAGTCGAAAAAATGCTTGGTGTTGAAAACTTGTATGATGCAGAAAACATCGAGTTAAACCATCTACTTGGTGCATCTCTACGTGCTTATGCTATGATGCATCGCGATACTGATTACGTAGTTAAAGATGGTGAAGTTGTTATCGTCGATGAATTTACAGGTCGTTTGATGTTTGGTCGTCGTTATTCTGATGGTTTACATCAAGCTATCGAGCTAAAGAAGGCTTGAAGGTTGAACGTGAAAGTCAAACATTGGCTTCTATTACATTCCAAAACTATTTCCGTATGTATAAAAAGCTTGCTGGTATGACTGGTACAGCTAAGACTGAGGAAAAAGAATTCATTGATATTTACGGTTTGGAAGTATTGCCTATTCCTCCAAATAAACCATTAGCCCGTGTAGATTTGCCAGATCAAATCTTTAAAACTAAGGCTGCTAAATATCGTGCCGTAGTACGTAATGCTGTAGAACGACATCAAACTGGTCAACCTATTTTGATTGGTACTACATCTATTACACAATCTGAAGAGCTTTCAGATATGTTATTACGTGCAGGCGTACCACATAAAGTATTGAATGCTAAACATCATGAAAAAGAAGCTGAAATTGTTGCCAATGCTGGTCAAATGGGCATGGTAACAATTGCTACAAACATGGCAGGTCGTGGTACTGATATTACATTAGGTGAAGGTGTACCTGAATTAGGTGGCTTGGCCATCTTAGGTACTGAACGTCATGAAAGTCGCCGTATCGATAATCAGTTGCGTGGTCGTGCTGGTCGTCAAGGTGACCCAGGTTCCTCTCAATTCTTCTTATCTTTAGAAGATGATTTGATGCGTATCTTTGGTGCTGACAATATTACAGGCATCATGGATAAACTTGGCATGGAAGAGGATGAACCTATTGAGCATTCTTTGATTACTAAATCTATTGAACGTGCTCAAAAGAAAGTAGAAGATCATAACTATAATATTCGTAAATATGTACTCGAGTATGATGATGTTATGAATCAACAACGTGAAGTATTATACGAACAACGTCGTCGTATTTTACGTAATGAGTCCTTACGTGACACAATCAATGAAATGATTGATAAACTTGTTACTGAATCTGTAGATGCTTATGCAGATGAGAAATTATATCCAGAAGAATGGGATTACGAAGGTCTCTACAAGCACTTGAGTCAATATTTCTTAACCGAAGATATTATGACTCCTCAAGATATGGAAGAATATAGTCGTCAAGAATTATTAGAACGCTTGCTTGAAATTGCTCATGCTGAGTATCAAGATCGCGTTGATATGCTTGGTGATGCTATGTTTGGCCAGCTTGAAAAGGCTATTATGTTGCGCGTTGTTGATAACAAATGGATGGAACATTTGGATAATATGGATATGTTGCGTGAAGGTATCGGTCTTCGTGCATATGGCCAAAAAAATCCATTGGTGGAATATAAATTTGAAGCCTTTGATATGTTCCAAAACATGATTGCTGCTATCCAAGATGAAACAATCATGGCGTTGTACAAAATTCGTGCACAATTGATTCAAGAAATTGAAGAACCAGTTGACCACTTAGAAGGTGCACAACCCCATCATGAAGATGTGTTGGAGCCACAAAACATAGATTAAGATTTGTGAATGGCACGTTGCTCAATGGGATTTCCTTCTGGGCAACGGCCATTTTTCTATTTTATTAAGGTGATAGTTTATCGATGTAATAAGCTAATAAGTTAAAGGTGGTGAACATAAATTGTTAGAAGATTTAAAACCTATTATTTCTAATCTAGAAGAACGTATTTATGGAATGAGGGATTCACTTTAACATCGCTCAGAAAGAAGATCGAATCTTTACACTTGATGTGCAAATGAGCGACCCTACATTTTGGGATGACCCAGACAAGGCTCGTGAGATTTCTCAAGAAGCCACACAATTGAAAAATGCTGTAGAAAGCTATAAACAACTTGTTAGTGATATTGAAGATGCTAATGTAATGCTTGAGATGGCAATAGAGGAAGATGATCGTTCTCTAGAAGGTGAAATCAAGGATTATGTTCAACAAATAGAAGAAACTGTAGAAAAACAAGAAGTTCTTTTATTGCTTAGTGGTGAATATGATGCTAATAATGCGATTTTAACATTCCATGCTGGTGCAGGTGGCACAGAGGCACAAGATTGGTGTTCCATGCTGATTCGCATGTACTTGCGTTGGGCTGAAAAAGCAGGATTCTCTATTGAATTGATGGATGAACAACCAGGTGATGAGGCGGGCACAAAATCTGCTACATTTTTAATTAAAGGTGAAAATGCCTTTGGTTATTTGAAATCTGAAAAAGGTGTACATCGTCTTGTTCGTATTTCACCGTTTGATGCTGCTGCACGTCGTCATACATCCTTTGCTGCTGTTGATGTAATGCCGGAAATTGATGATACAGTAGAAATTAATATTGATATGAAAGATGTACAAGTAGATACATATAGAGCTAGCGGTGCTGGTGGTCAGCATATTAATAAAACTGATTCTGCTGTACGTATGACTCATAGACCAACAGGTATTGTAGTACAGTGTCAAACTCAACGTTCTCAAATGCAAAATAGGGAACAAGCATTACGTTTATTGCGCGCCAAATTATTTGAATTAGAATTAGAAAAACAAGCAGAACTTAAAGAGCAAATTGGTGGTACCTATCAAGCGATTGAATGGGGTAGTCAAATTCGGTCGTATGTATTCCACCCATATAATCTCGTTAAGGATCATCGCACAGGGGTTGAAACAGGGAATGTACAATCCGTTATGGATGGTAATTTAGATCAATTTATGGAAGGTTTCTTGAAAAAAGAAGCGAATTTAACAATTTAGGAGTTCTTATGAAAAAGTTTTTACTATTCCTATTAGTGCTGATTATTGCTTTAGCAGCAGCAACTCAATTTTTATTACCTTCTTATATTAGTTCCCGTATTGAAAAACAGTTAAATGATTCACTAAAACCATCTTCTCAAACAGTAAATGTTGAGTCTCAACCAGGATTTAAATTACTCTATGGTGAAGCTGATCATGTATATGGTTCTTTAGATGATGTAAAACTTGGTAAATTAAACTTTGCAAACTTCAATTATGATGCAACACAAATTCTTGTAAATCCAATTTCATTATTGGCTAGCCAAGAAATTGATGTAGTAAGTGTAGGTAGTTCTAGTATCGAAGGTACTGTGACTAATGAAGATTTGGCTAAATTCTTAAGCACTCAAGCTGGTAGTGAAATTCAAGATGTAAAAGTAAACATCAATAAAGATAACATCAGCTTAACTGGTAATATGAATGTTGGCATGGTATTTAAAGGTTCTGTTAGATTAGATGGCAACTTAGAATTAAAGGATAATACTTTACTATTCGCACCTAAAAAGTTCACCATTAATGGTGCTACTATCCCAGGTTTGACATCTAATGTATTAGAGGCTACAGAAGTTTATAACTTTAATAACTTCCCAATTCCTGTGAAAGCTGAAAGCTTAACTGTTGATAATGGTGAAATTCACATCAAAGTTAAACCTGTACTTAACTAGAAAGGATTTATCGTGAATCATCAGAATACACAAAAAAGTAAGTACTCTTGGATTCTAATACTCTGTATTATAGTGGGACTTGTATCCTCTTTATATTTGGTATTTGAACGCCATCAGATTGAAAAATCTCAAAATCATATTGAAAATATCGTAGATTATGATGCTGTTCTAAGAGCTAATGCCTTTGAAAAGCGCAGTCAACAAGAGGCTTTTGATGCACTTCGTAATGCAGGTGTAACAGCATTCGCCATTTATGATCGTACCTTAGAAAAAGCTAAGGATGCTGGTCAAGTTAAGGTGTTAAGCTCCGAAGAGATGGATGCAGTCCGTGTTAATGGGGCATCCGTTAAACATGGTGCAACCTATGTAGCATTAATTTCTGGTAAAGAAGGTTACTATAAAGAAATTCGTGAAGACTTATATCATCGTATTGGTAAAGATAAAGTTAAAGAGCTTAATACTAGTATTGGTCCGGTCCTTGAATTATATGGTGCTACCGCTGATAGCTATCTAAAAATGAATCTTGGTATTTCCAAGCTACAAGCTCAAGAAGTTGCTAATCGTGGATTTAATGTTATAGTTCGTCCTACAAACTACAGAAATGTAACATCAGATGACCTCCAATATGTGTTTAAGCGTCTTGAAGGAATTCCACATGTAACAGGCATGATCTTTGCTGGTAAAGAGGCCCTAGGAGCTCCTAATTTAACGGATGAAACATTAGAACTATTACATAAGAATCATATTCCTCTAGTTGGTATTGAAGCCGTTAACCAACTTCAATATGAGCCACAACAAGGTTTCTTGGAAATGGCTGCTAAAGATAATTATAGTGTGGGCCGTGTATATACAATTGCTAAGGATGAATTAAAGAAAATCACTCCAGAAGAAGCAGCTCAACGATTCTATATTAGTGATATTGAACGTAATATTCGTTTTAACTTATTCCCTATGTATGAAACAGGTGTAAACAATGAAACAGTATTACAAACAACTATTAACTATATTGGGATGACCACTGAAAAATTATCTACTAAAGGTTATGAATTCGGTCCTGCTGATATTTATCCTCCTTATACGCCAAATCCTTTATTAGTAGTCATCACAATGATTGGTGCTATTGCGCTATTCGTTTATGTTGCTCAAATGTTAGTTCCAATGCGTAAACATACACAATTGGTAGCATTCTTTGGCATTTCCCTTGTATCTGTAGTATTATTCATCATTACAAGTGGTACATTGATTACTCAAATCTGGGCTTTATCTAGTGCTATTATGGCTCCTGTAGGTGCATGATTCGCTTGATGGAGGAATGGCGTCGTTATGATGGAGCTCGTCCATTAGGTGCTATTAAATCTACCGTATTAGCAGTGCTTTATCTCGTAATTGCTGCATTATTTGCGGCTATTGGCGGTATGTATATTGCATCTTTATTAGGAAATACGAAATTCTTTATGGAATTTGCTATCTTTAGAGGTGTTAAGTTAACATTTGTACTTCCAATTGTATTGGTGATCATCGCGTACTTACAACGTTTCCCTTTGTGGAAAGGTCGTATGATTAACTCTAAAGAAGAAGCAAAGAAATTTGTAGTTGAATTCTTAACAATGGATGTTAAATTTTACGTATTCTTTGTCATGGCTGCTCTTGGTGGCGTGGCATGGGTATTTGTTGGCCGCAGTGGTCATACAGCAGGTGTTCCTGTACCAGGATTTGAACTTATGCTTCGTCGTTTCCTTGAAAATACATTGTATGCAAGACCTAGAGAAAAAGAGTTCATTATTGGTCACCCAGCATTAATGTTGGCTACGTTTGCATTCTTACGTAAATGGCCTACAGTAATCCATTTCTTATTAACTATTGCAGGTGTTATCGGCATAGCTTCAATGGTTGAAACATTCTGTCATATTAGAACTCCTGTATTCATGTCTATTATGCGTGGATATGATGGTTTATTAATTGGTGCTCTCTTAGGTTTGCTTCTTATCATTGCTGTACGTTTCATGATGTACGTAACACAATGGTTCCAAGCGCGGGAGGTTGACCATGAGTAATATTGTTATCTCTGGTTATTATGGTTTTGGTAATGCTGGCGATGAAGCAATGCTTTGTGCCATTATCGATGCCATTCGCAAAGAGGAAGCAGATGCGCATATTACGGTTATTTCTGGTAATCCTACAGAGACAAGCAAAAAACATAACATTCATGCAGTGGGGACATTTTCCGCATTTGGTATTTTAAAGGCAATTGCCAATTCTGATTTAGTGATCAGTGGTGGAGGCAGTCTTTTACAAGATGCTACAAGTATTCGTAATACATATTACTATTTAAGTATTATGGCTTTAGCTAAAATGATGGGAAAAAAGGTAATGCTTTACTCTCAAGGTATTGGGCCTTTAAATCGTCCATCCACACGAAGAGCTGTTAGCTTTATATTGCGATTTGTGGATACCATTACAGTTCGTGATTCTATTTCAAAATCTGAATTAGAGTCCTTAGGAATTGAAGATGTAGAGGTTACAGCTGATGCTGTTTTGGCTATGCAACCGGCAGATTTGTCTATTGGTAAACGTATTTTAGAAGACTATACATCTAAACTACCTAAATCTATAGAGAATCCAAAACGAATTGGTGTTGCTGTTCGTAGTTGGAAAGATGATACAGAATATCGTGAATCATTAGCCAATGTGTTGAGCCGATTACAAGAGCAAAATGAGGTAGAAATTATTTTTATTCCTATGTCTCATCCAGAGGATACAAAAGAAGCTAAAATTATCGCTAGTTATATGCCAAAGGGGGCTATTGTTCTTGAAGGCCCATTCTCTACAGAGGAACAAGTATCCTTATCGGGGAATGTGGATCTAATGATTGGTATACGTCTTCATGCTCTAGTATTTAGCTCTTTAATGGGGAAACCTGTTATTGGTATTTCCTACGATCCTAAAATTACAAGCTTCTTACATATGATTGGTCAGGAACCAATAGGAACAATGACACATCTTAGAGAAGAGGCGCTATATCAGCGATGTCATAAGCTCTTAAATTCCAGAGAAGAGTATCAATCCTCTTATGATCGTATTGAAGCATTGCGTTTAAACTCTCAACGCAATGCAGAAATCGCTATTTCATTACTTAAAGATTATTAATATATTGGATCCAATCCAGAAAGTGAGGTCTCTATGGCTACATTAACACAAGATGTTAAACAACTAGTTCAAGAGAAGGCAAAAGCTATTCGCGTTAGTATTGTTCAGTCTGTAACGGCAGCAAAATCCGGTCACCCAGGTGGTTCTTTATCTATCGCTGATGTGATGGCCTTGTTGTACTATGTAGAAATGAATGTAGATCCAGCAAATCCAAAAGCTCCAAATAGAGATCGTTTTGTCCTTTCTAAAGGTCATGCAGCTCCTGCTTTATATGCTACATTGGCTGAAAAAGGTTATTTCCCTAAAGAAGAACTTTTGAATTTACGTAAAATTGACCATATGTTACAAGGCCATCCTGATATGAAACATACTCCTGGCGTAGATATGTCTACAGGTTCCTTAGGCCAAGGCATTTCTGCCGCATGTGGTATGGCATTGGCAGGCAAAATTGACAATGCTGATTATCGCGTTTACTCCATTTTAGGTGATGGCGAGCTTGAAGAAGGTCAAGTATGGGAAGCAGCAATGTTTGCTGGTCATTATAAACTCAATAATTTGACTGCTTTTGTTGATTTTAATGGCCTTCAAATCGATGGTGATATTACTAAAGTACTGTCTCCATTGCCAATTCCTGAGAAATTTAAAGCTTTCAATTGGAATGTTATTGAAGTCAATGGTCATGATCTTGATGAACTTCATAATGCTATTGAATCTGCTAAAGCTTTCACAGAAGGTCCAACTTGTATCGTAATGCATACTGTAAAAGGTAAAGGCGTAGCTGAAATGGAAGGCCAAGCAGGTTGGCATGGTAAAGCGCCTAGTGCAGAGCAAGGTGAAACCTTTGTTAATGAAATTATGGGGGTACAATAATGGGTAAAGCAACACGTGAAGCATATGGTAATGCGTTAGCTCGCATTGGTAAAGAAAATACAAATATTATCGTATTAGATGCAGATTTATCTAAATCTACTAAAACTGATACATTTAAAAATGTCTGCCCTGATCGATTCTTTAATGTAGGTATTGCAGAACAAAACTTGATTTCTGTTGGTGCCGGACTTGCAGCAGCAGGCAAAATTCCATTTGTTTCTTCCTTTGCTATGTTTGCAACAGGTCGTGCATTTGAACAAATTCGGAATGCTGTATGTTATCCAAAATTGAATGTAAAAGTATGTGCTACTCATGCTGGTATTACTGTAGGTGAAGATGGTGCTACACATCAAAGCTTGGAAGATATTTCTTGTATGCGTACTTTACCTAATATGACTGTAGTAGTACCTGCAGATGAACGTGAAACAGAAGCAGTAGTTGAATGGGCTGCATCTTATGAAGGTCCTGTATATGTTCGTTTAGGCCGTGCTGGAGTAGATGATGTTACAGCTGAAGGTTATACATTCGTACCTGGCAAATCTACTACATTGGTAAATGGTTCTGATGTAACTATCATTGCTTGTGGTGCCTTGGTTGGCCCTGCTGTTGAGGCGGCTAAAACATTAGCTGAATCTAATGTGTCTGCCCGCGTTATCAATATGGCTTCTATTAAGCCTATCGATGCAGAGGCAATTGTAAAAGCAGCTACTGAAACAGGTGCTATTGTAACAGCAGAAGAACATAATATCATTGGTGGTCTTGGTTCTGCTGTATCTGAAGTTGTTGTGGCTAATAAGCCTGTTCCTATGGAATTCGTTGGTGTACAAGATACATTTGGGGAGAGTGGTACGCCAAAAGAATTGATGGCTAAATATGGTTTGACAGCAAAAGACATAGTAGAAGCAGTAAAACGTGTAATCACTCGTAAATAATCAAAGGGGACCCCATGATTGAATTTAAGAATGTTAGTAAAGTCTATGATAATGGTTCTGTTGCATTAGACGATGTGTGTTTAACTATAAATGAGGGCGAATTTGTCCTCATTTGTGGTCACAGCGGTGCAGGGAAATCAACTCTATTTAAATTGTTAACTCATGAAGTAGTACCCGATTCTGGTACTGTCATTGTTGATGATTTTGATGTTACGCGTATGAAGCGTAGTAAAATTCCAAAATTACGTAGAAAACTTGGTGTTGTATTCCAAGATTTCCGTTTATTACCAAACAAAACAGTATCAGAAAATATTGCCTTTGCTCTTGAAGTAATTGAAGAAAAACCAAAGGTAATTAAGGAAAAGGTGAGTCATGTACTAGAGCTTGTTGGCTTGTCTGATAAAGCAAATGATTTACCAGAGGATCTATCTGGTGGTGAACAACAACGTGTTGCTATTGCTCGCGCTATTGTAAATCGTCCATCTGTACTTATTGCTGATGAGCCGACTGGTAACCTAGATCCTGATACAAGTAAAGGTATTGTAGATTTGTTTAAGCATATCAATAATTTTGGCACAACTGTTATTATGGTTACCCATAATATGGATCTTGTTTCGTATTTAAATAAACGTGTTATTCGTCTTAAAGATGGTCGCGTTCAAAGTGATAATATGAGAGGTGCAGAAATTAATGAAGCCTAGAACATTGAAATACTTTTTTAAAGAAGCCCTCAAATCTATGAAGCGTAACGGTCTTATGACGTTAGCATCTATTTCTACAGTGGCTTTATCTCTATTTATGCTTGGTGTATTCCTTTGCGGTGTTATCAATCTAAATAACATGGCATCTAGTTTAGAAAACCAAGTTCAATTGAGTATTTATTTAAAAGATGGGTTAACAACTGACCAAATTATGGCGGTAGGTAAGCAAATTAAAGCTATACCAAATCTTAAGCATTTAGAGTTTGTTAATAAAGAGCAAGCTATGAAGGAATTCAAAGCACGCCTTGGTGATCAACAACAATTGGTAAATGCATTAGGTGATGTAAATCCATTGCCAAACTCTTATGTATTAACCTTTGATAACCCAAGTGATGTTAAGGCTACAGCTAAATTAGCCACTACATTCCAAGGTGTTGAAAGTACACATTATGGTCAAGATATTGTAGAAGAACTATTCCGCATTACTCAAGTAATCAGAATTGGTGGTATTGTATTAATCGCATTCTTAGCAGCCGCTACATTATTCATCATTTCTAATACAATTCGTTTGACTGTATTTGCCCGCCGTAAAGAAATTGCCATTATGAAATATGTTGGTGCAACCAATGGTTTTATTCGTTGGCCATTCTTAATTGAAGGTATGTTATTGGGCTTAGTAGGGGCTGTAATCGCCGTACTTTGTGTAGGTGAGTTTTACCATTTCATTACCATGGAAGTTTCTGAGTCTTTAGCATTCTTCCCATTAGTACCAATGTTCCCATTCTTCTATGATGTGGCTATCTATATTTTAGGTGGCGGTATTATAGTCGGTGCTATTGGTAGTACGATTTCTTTAAAACAATACATGAAGGTGTAATGTTTATGAAATACAACACAATCAAATCTCGCCTTGTAGCAACAATTTTAACAGGTATGGTGGTACTGGGAACACCACTATATATCGTTGCCGAAGATGAGGATTTAACGAATCAATTAGATTCAATTCAACAACAAGTTAATCAACAAAATTCTATTAAAGCGGATGCAGAAACTGTCATTGTAAGTGTATCTGAACAGTTGCGACAAATTGAAGAGCAATTACGTCAGGCCCAACAACAGTTAGAATCTATTCAACAGCAACGTGTTGCCGTTGAAAATGATATTACTGTTAATGAAAAGTTACTCGCAGAAGCACAAAAACGCTTAGAAGGACGAGAGGCTGTATTTTATAAGCGTGTACGAGATATTTATATCAATGGTCGTCTAAGCTATTTAGATGTTGTTATTGGATCTAAAGACTTTAGCGATTTTGCAAATCGATTAGAGATCTTAAAACGCATTATCGATTCCGATATTAAGTTAATCGATGAAATTAAAAAAGAACGTGCTGAAATTGCGGCACGTAAACAAGCTCTTGAACAATCACGAGCTAAGTTAGTAGAGCTTGAAAAAGCTGCTGTAGCAAAACAAGCTGAAATTGAACAAAAGAAAAAAGAACGTGAAGTAGTTCTTCAGAAGGCACAAAATGACCGTGCTACGGCGATGCAAGCAGTGGAAGAACTTAATGCTTCTTCCGCTCAAATTACAGCATTATTGAAAGCTCGCCAAGCTGAACGTGCGGCAGCTCGTGCAGCTGCGGCTCAACAGTCTGCACCAAGTTACTCTTGGGTTCAAGGATCTGGTCAACTTGGTTGGCCTGTAAGTGGTGAAATTACTTCTCCTTATGGCTATCGTACACATCCAATTTGGGGTACAACTATCTACCATTCCGGTATTGATATTGGTGTTGATGAAGGTACACCAGTTCATGCTGCTGATGGAGGTACTGTTGTTTGGTCTGGTTGGATGGGTGGCTATGGTTACGCTGTAGTTATCGACCATGGTAATGGTATGTCCACCCTTTATGGCCATAATTCTGAGCTTGCTGTCTCTGAAGGACAAGATGTATCTAAAGGTCAAGTTATTGCCTATGCTGGTAGCACTGGTAATAGTACTGGGCCACACGTACATTTTGAAGTTCGTATAAGTGGGGATCCTGTTGATCCTATGGGATATTTATAATATGAAATTTGATACACGTACGGTGTTATGGAGTCTATTGAAATATATAGGCTCCGGCATCGTTATTATGTGGCTTACGTTTTGGTACTTATCTGGTTCATTCTGGGGATTACCAAGACTATTTGTAGCCTACTATGCTGCGAGTCAAGTCTTTATGACACCGATGTCTAAAGCGACCCTTTATGATGGTATGCTTAAAGGCTTAATTGGCTCTTTGGGAGAGCCCCATAGTATTTATTTAGATGCTGACGAATTTAAATCCATGAAAATGCAAACATCTGGCACTTATGCAGGTGTTGGCATGGTTCTTGGTCATGATGATAAAGGTTTATATGCAGTTAGTATTATGGAAGATCAACCAGCTTTCAAAGCGGGCATAAAACCTGGTGATCATATTATTGCTATCGATGGTCAATCTACAAGTGATATTACTGTAGAAGATGCATCCTCTCGAATTCGCGGCGAGGCTGGTACTATTGTCGCCCTTGATATAGAGCGTAATGGTGAAAAATTACACTTTGATATTACCCGTGAATCTATTGTGTTACCTACTGTTAAAAGCAAAATGCTCACAAGTACAGTTGGATATATTCGGATTAGTCAATTTGCAGAAAATACAGCTGATGATTTCGAAACACAATTTAAAGAATTACAATCTCAAGGTATGAAGGAACTAATTTTAGACCTTCGAGATAATCCTGGTGGGTTATTATCTACTACAGAAAAGATTTCTAACTATATTATGCCTCCAGGAACATTAGTAACCGTACAAAATAGAGCTGGGAAAAAAGAGGTTTATAAGTCTAATGGTCCAGAAGTAGCTATGCCATTAGTCGTTCTTGTTAACAAAGGGTCTGCTAGTGCATCTGAAATTATAGCTGGTGCTATTCAAGATCGTAAACTAGGTACTATTTTAGGTACTAATACATATGGTAAGGGTACAGTTCAAACTATTTACCCTAGCCTCGATAATGAAGGTGTTAAGGTAACTATTGCCAAATACCATACACCAAATGACCGTGTTATTGACGGCATTGGTATTAAACCTGATGTAGAACTGGATTTACCAAAAGGTGTAAATCCATCTAGTACATTAGATGATATTCAAATTAAAAAAGCATTAGAGTTATTACAGCAATAATGCATAGGAGTTAAAGTATGTTTATAGATAGAGCGCGTGTCTTTGTTAAGGCCGGTGACGGTGGGGACGGCATGTCTAGTTTCCGCCGTGAGAAATACGTGCCAAATGGCGGCCCTAGTGGCGGCGATGGTGGTAAAGGGGCAGACGTTATATTTAAAGCGGACAAGAATATTAATACTCTTGTAGACTTTAGATATAAACGTCAGTTTAAGGCACCTGCTGGTGGTAATGGTGAAAGCTCCAACAAGCATGGTCGCGGTTCTGAGCCACTTATTATTCCAGTTCCATTGGGTACTGTAATTAAAGAAGAAGAAACAGGTAAAATTTTCTGTGACCTCGTTAACGACGGCGATACTTTTGTTATTGCTAAAGGTGGTCGTGGTGGCCGTGGTAATGCACGCTTCCAAACAAGTGCTAACCGTGCACCTACATTTGCAGAAAAGGGTGAACCTGGTGAAGAGTTTTGGTTACAACTAGAGCTTAAAGTATTGGCAGATGTTGGTCTATTAGGCTATCCATCTGTTGGTAAGTCTAGTATTTTACGTAAGGTTTCTAAAGCTCAACCAGAGGTAGCTGCTTACCACTTTACTACATTGACACCTGTACTTGGGGTAGTAACAATCTCTGGAGACCGTAGTTTTGTATTAGCCGATATTCCTGGTCTTATTGAAGGGGCTAGCGAAGGTGTTGGCTTAGGACATAACTTCTTGCGCCACGTAGAACGGACTAACATTTTAATTCACGTTCTTGATGTATCTGGTATGGAAGGTCGCGATCCAAAGGTTGATTTTGATGCTATTAATGAAGAACTTCGTAAATATTCTGAAAAATTAGCCAATAAAAAACAAATTGTTGCACTCAATAAGATTGATATGGTCTTTGATGATACAACAATTCCTGATACAAAAAAATATTTTGAAGATAAAGGATATGAAGTATTCCTTATCAATGCATTAAGCGGTGAAGGTTTACCAGAGCTCATGGAACGAGCTTACTACTATGTAGAAAACTACAAGCCAGAACCGGAAGCAACTGATGATACAGTTGTATACGAAGCAAAACCAGATGTAGAATTTGTTATTACACGTGGTGATGATGCTGCATTCTATATTAACGGTAAACGTATTGAACGCTTAGTGGCAATGACAAATTTAAGTGATGATCAATCTCTTCGTAGATTCCAACGCATTTGGCGTTTTATGGAGCTCGATGCTAAATTGAAGGAAAAAGGTTGTAAAGACGGTGATGAAGTTGTGATTGGCGATCAACGCTTTACATTCCAAGAGTAGGAGTAATAATGACAGGAAAACAAAAACGGTATTTACGTTCTTTGGCAGCAACAATGCCACCAGTAGTTCAAATTGGTAAAAATGGTTTAGAAAATAGTGTTATTGATAGTGCTCGTGCAGCATTAATGGCTCGTGAGTTAATCAAGGTAAAATTACTCAACAATAGCCCTGAAGATAAGACGATTTTCCAAGAGTTAGCTGATATGCTTGGTGCTGAATTAGTCCAAGTCATTGGTTTTAACGGTGTTTTATATAAAGCTAAAAAAGAACCAAAAATTATTCTACCTAAATAAATCGTCATATTACTAACATGTATTGTATGGGGGTCTTCATAACCTGTTAGCCCTAGGAGGTTATTCTATGCGCAGTGCTATCATCAACGCAAAAAGAATAGTAGTTAAAGTAGGCAGTAGTACGCTTTGTTATGCTAATGGTCATTTAAACTTAGAGCGCATTGAAAGATTAGTTCGCCAATTATCTGATTTGGCTAACCAAGGTAAAGAGGTTATCCTTGTTTCCTCAGGGGCAACAGGCGCTGGACTGGCCCCTTTAGGCTTTAAGGAAAAACCTAGAGACCTTGTATTAAAGCAAGCTGCTGCAGCAGTAGGACAAGGTATTCTCATTCATATGTATGAGCGTATGTTTCGTGAATATGGTCGTACAGTAGGTCAAATTCTTTTAACAAAAGAAGATAGTACTGGTCGCCATAGTTATCTTAATTTGCGTAATACATTACATACGTTATTGCAACTCAATGTTATTCCTATTATTAATGAAAATGACGTGGTTGCCATTGAAGAATTTAAAATCGGAGATAATGATACTTTATCTGCTACTGTAGCAGGTATTGTAGATGCTGATTTGCTCGTTATTTTGTCCGATATTGAAGGATTATATACAGCTAATCCAGCAACTAATTCAGATGCTACGTTAATAGAAACAGTTTCTGAAATTACTGATGAAACTTATGCCATTGCAGGTGGAGCAGGATCTAACATGGGTACTGGTGGTATGTATACTAAAATTAAAGCAGCTCATATGGCTACAAACTCTGGCGTACCGATGGTAATCACATCTGGTGAAGTGGAAGATTCTGTTCGTCGCGTATGTAAGGGCGAACAAATTGGTACTCTCTTTGAAGCGCATGATGCTGGGCTATCAGGTAAACATCATTGGCTTGCCTTTGGTAAACGATTGAAAGGGTCAATCACTATTGATGATGGTTGTGCGCGTGCTGTATTAGATAAAGGGGCCAGCATTTTACCAGCTGGTATTATTGATGTAGATGGGTCATTTGGACCTGGTGATACAATTTCTATTTATCATGATGGTAAAGAAATTGGCCGTGGACTTATCAACTATGGCATCGAAGATATGAAGGCCATTAAAGGTCATAATACAAATGATATAGCTCAAATTTTAGGTATTAATACAACCTATGATGAAGCAGTACATCGTAATAATCTAGTTTTATTACATTGAGGATATCCTATGAACCAGTATGAAGAAATTTGTAAAGATATGGGTCAAAGAGCTAAAGCGGCATCCTTTGAATTAGCTCAAATTGATCAAGGTACATTAGATTCTGCATTATTAGCAATCGCTGATGCTGTAGAAGCACAAGCCGATGAAATTATGGCTGCTAATCAGTTAGACTTAGATAAATCTGGTGATTATAATGTGCCTCAAACCATGATAGATCGACTAACATTGACACCTAGCCGTATTTCTCAAATGGCAGAAGGTGTTCGTCAAGTAGCTGCTCTTGAAAGTCCAGTAGGTTCGGTTATAGAAACAATTACACGGCCTAACGGTTTGACTATTGAAAAAAGAGCGGTACCTTTTGGTGTTATTGGCATTATTTTTGAGGCTCGTCCAAATGTAACAATTGATGCTGGTGTGCTTTGTTTAAAAACATCGAATGCTACGATACTGCGAGGTGGTAAAGAGGCATTCCATACCAACCAAATTATCGTGACTATTATGCGTAATACCTTAGAATCTTTAGGTATTACGCCAGATGCTATTCAACTTGTGGAAGTTCTTGATCGGGATATGGTTGGTGTATTATTGCACCAACGTGAATATATTGATGTCATCATTCCTCGTGGTGGAGCTGGACTGATTCGTCGTGTTGTAGAGGAAAGTAGTATTCCTGTTATTGAAACCGGTAGTGGTGTGTGTCATACATATATAGATGAATATGCGAATCTCGATATGGCATTAGAAATTGCAATTAATGCAAAGGTACAACGTCCGTCTGTATGTAACTCTATGGAAACATTGCTAGTACACCAAGCGGTGGCTAGTGAGTTTTTACCACGTCTTGATGAGGTTCTACAAGAATATGGCGTCCGAATTCACGGTGATACAGCTGTGGCTCAATATATGGAGAATACAATTCCTTTAACAGAGGATTCCTTCCATACCGAATATAACGATATGGACTTAAATGTACGTATTGTTGAAAATCTTGAAGAAGCCATCAATCATGTTAATTGTTATTCTACACATCACTCTGAGGCTATCGTAACAGATGAACCGATGCGTGCAAGAGTATTCATGAACTTAGTAGATTGCTCTACTGTGTATCATAATGCTTCAACGCGTTTTACTGATGGTTTTGAATTTGGTTTTGGTGCTGAAATCGGTATTAGTACTCAAAAGCTCCATGCTCGTGGTCCAATGGGATTACAAGCACTAACATCATATAAATACTTTGTATTTGGAGAAGGCCAAGTTCGAAAGTGAAGACAGTATATTACTTAATAAGGGCATACTACAGATATATTCAGACCCCAAAAGGTCAATACGAATGGATATCCTATGGAAAAGCACTGCTCTTATTTATCATTATTTGTGTCATTGTCATTAAGGGTGTGACATTATTATGGTAGAGAAACGTCGTATAGGTATCATAGGTGGAACATTTAATCCTATCCATTTAGGGCATCTAATGATTGCTGAGGTGGCTTGTGAAAGTTTTAACCTTGAGAAGGTTATTTTTGTGCCAGCACGGATACCACCTCATAAGCAACATGATGTAATAGATAGTCATCATCGATATGCTATGACTGCAGCAGCTGTGTCAGATAATCCAAATTTTGAAATTTCTGATGTAGAAATGCGTCGAGAAGGCCCTTCGTATACAGTTGATACGATTCAACATTTTAAGGTGATCTATGGACCAAATGTTGAATTTTACTTTATAGCTGGAACCGATACAATTCGTGCGTTGCCAACGTGGAAATTTATTGAGGAATTATTAGATGAGGTCCACTTTATTGGCGCTACGAGACCTGATGGATCTAGTGCTATTGATGAAACATTAGATATTTTAGGACCAAAAGCACGAGAAAAAATACATCTTATGGAGGTTCCTGAGATGAAATTATCTGCTACGTATTTACGAGAGCGGTTACGTTCCGGAAAAACTGTTCGGTACATGTTGCCTAAATGTGTAGTGGAGTATATAGAAGAAAACCATATTTATGGGAAGGAATAAAGGATGTTATCATTTGATGAAATACAAGTTAGCGTGAGTCAATGGTTGACCAAAAAACGTTTTAAACATACTCTTGGCGTTGTTGAATCAGCCACTCATTTAGCTGAGCTTTATGGCGTTGATGTGGAAAAGGCTAGATTAGCCGCATTGTTGCATGATTGCGCAAAGGAGCTTCCTCTGAAGGAAATGCAAAATCTAGTTAGTGTTGAATCCTATGAGGCTGACCAAGAATTATTAAGCAATGGTAATCTCTTACATGGATTAGCCGGTATGATTCGTGCTAAACAAGAATTTTCCATATCTGATACTGATATTTTGGAAGCCATTAGAGTTCATACGACTGGTAAGGTACATATGTCTAAACTAGATAAAGTTATATTCTTAGCAGACTATATAGAACCTAATCGAGATTTCCCAGGTGTTGATGAATTGCGTAGAGTGGCAGAACAAAATTTAGATAAAGCTGTATTGCTTGGTTTTGATAACACTATTATTCATCTTATTGAGCAAAAACAATCTATTTATCCTTTGACCATTCTTGGTCGTAATGATGTGTTACAATCTTGTAAATAATGGAGTTTATATATGGAAGAACGTGAACGAGCAAGAGCTCGCCGTCGAAGAAGAAGACGTCAACAAAAGTCATCTGTTAAATGGCCTAGAATTATACTAGCTATTATTGTAGTAGTAGCATTACTTGGCGGTATAGGATACGGTTTATATACTGGCGTATCTTATGCGTATAGAGCTATTGTAGGCACTACTGAATCAACTGATGCATCTGGAGATAATGGTAATAAACAAGATGGTAATACTGTATCTGTAGAGCAAAAAGGCTTAGATAAACCATTATATATTCTTGTTGTCGGTACTGATGAGAATAATCCAAGTCAAAGTGATAGCTTATTCTTGTTATCTATTAATTTAGATCAAAAGACTATGGATGTTATTGGTATCCCTAGTAATAGTAAAATTGATAACAGAGATCAGACTGATGCAACAATGCTCAATAGCATCTATGAAAAAGGTGGTATTGATTTAACAAAAGCTGTTATTGAAGATATGTTCCATATTTCTATACCATATTATGTTGTAGTTAACCAAAATGCTTTCAAAAAAACGAATGATGTATTAGGAAATCAACAAATCTATGTAGAACAAAATATGGAACACGTGGATGCAGACGGAAATAAAGATATCGATTTGCAACGAGGCTATCAAACATTAGATAGTGATAAAGCATTGGCTTATTTACGATATTCTGATCCAAAACATGATACATTTACGCGTGTACAACGACAAGAACGCTTTTTAAAACTATGGGTAGAAGAAGAGCATAATGCATTCTTCTTAACAAATGCATGGCATATTTGGCGTATTTGGGATCATTATGATAGTAATATTTCTACATTAGATGCTATTAAGCTTGTGTATAATGCTAGCAAAATCAATAAGGAAGAAATCCACTTCTATATTCTTCCTGGAGAAAAAGAGCTAGTAGGAGATATGACATATTGGAAGGTAAATCCTACGGAAGCACAACGATTAGTAGGCATTACGATGGGAAATTTACCAGCTAATGAAATGACACAATTTGTAACAGCTCCAACTAATAGTACAGCCAAGGTTGCACCAGAATCAGAACATAATGGTGGGACTATTACAAAGCCAACAGAACCTGGTGATGAGAGTAGTAAAAAACGGTAAAAGGGGATTAGTATGAAAAATAAAGAAGAAATTAAAGAAATCGTATTACAATTAGCACAAGCTGCTTTCGATAAAAAAGGTAGAGATATTGAAATCCTCGATTTAGAAGGTGTATCTATGTTAGGTGATTACTTCCTAATTGCTAGTGCGAACAATATCAAGCAATCTCAAAGTATTGCTGATGAAATGGAAGATAAAGCAGCAGAATTGGGCATGACAGTCAACCACAGAGAAGGTTACCGTGAAGGGGAATGGATTTTACTTGATTTTGGCGATGTTATTTGTCATGTCTTTGGTGGTGATGAATTGCGCGAATTCTACGGTTTAGAAGAATTGTGGAATGATGCAGTTCGAGTTCCATTTGAAGGAGTATAATATGGCTACAGAATTGTTGGAAAATACAATTGCCACATTAAAAGTATTGCGTACTAGTGACCAAGGGGCCTTTCTAGATGGTCAAACAGGCAATACAAATGATGATATTTTGCTTCATAAGGATCAACAAACATCTCCAGTTGCTATTGGTGATGAGGTAGAGGTATTTTTATATCGCGATCCAAAAGGACGTTTAACTGCTTCTATGCGTTTACCTGCGATGAAGGTAGGTCAAATTGGCTATGTTGAGGTAATCAACACTACAAACTTTGGCTGCTTCGTTGAGGTTGGCACTGAGCGTGGTATCTTTATGCCACATGCTGAGATGCGTGGACGTCCTCAAGTTGGTGAAAAGGTTTGGGTTCGCCTATATACTGATAAATCTGGTCGATTTGCAGTATCTATGGATGTAGATGATGAAATGCGTCGTGCTTCTAAGGCCGCTACAGAGGCTAAGGTAGGACAGCTAGTTAAGGGTGCTATTTATAACTTAACTAGTGATGGGGCATTCTTTATTACTCCAGAACGATGGATAGCCTTTTTACATCGCTCAGAAATGACGAGAAAACTAAAGGTTGGGGAGATGGTTGAAGGTCGCGTTACCTTTAAACGTGATGATGGCCGAATCAATGTATCTATGCGCCCTACCAAGGAAAAGGCCCTCATATCTGATGGAGATATTATTATGGAATATCTTCTTAACCGTGGTGGTAAGATGCCGTATAGTGATGAATCTTCTGCTATGTTGATTAAAGATAAGTTTAACATCAGCAAAGCCGCGTTTAAACGTGCTTTAGGGCATTTGATGAAAGAGAAAAAGATTGTTCAAGATGATGGTTGGACATTATTAACTGAAATAGGACGTCAATGGACACCTCCTGTTAGTAATGAATCACAAGAAGAGGAATAAAGACGATGAAAATTGTCATTGTAGGTGCTGGTAAGGTTGGCTATTCCTTGGCACAACGCCTGATACAAGATGATCATGATGTGTACGTTATCGATCGGTCATCAGAACGCATACAAAATCTTGAAAATACCTTAGATGTTAGCCTTGTTCAAGGTAACGGCAGTGATATACAATTGCTTAACGAAATCGGTATGGATGATGTAGGAATGTTTATTGCTGTTACCGATTCTGATGAAGTAAATATGCTATCCTGTGCTGTAGCTAAAATTACAGGTGTTCCTACAACGATTGCTCGTGTTCGGGATAATACTGTAGCAGAACATATGGATGATGAGATGCGTGCCAAATTAGGCGTAGATTTGTTCATTAATCCTGAAATGGTTACGGCTCAAGAGCTTTTACAAATTTTAGAAACGCCTTCAGCTATTGATGTTGAGGACTTTGGTCAAGGCGCTGTGCGCCTCATGGAATTTAAGATTACAGATGATATTCCATTAATCGGAAAACCTTTAAAAGAAATCAAATTCCCTGAAGGTGTTTTACTAGTAGGTGTTTTACGCTATGGTGAAATGATTATTCCTCATGGTGAAAGTATTCTACAGCCTGATGATAGTGTATTCTTCTTAGGCTTGAAAGAAGCCGTTGAAGAGGTAGAAAGTCTTTGGTTCCATAATCATAATACATTCTATAAAAGAGCTGTTATCATTGGTGCTGGCCTTTTAGGTAGAAATTTAACGGTCCTTTTGGAGCAAGCTGGATTTTCGGTTAAAGTTATTGAAAAGAATTTTGACCGTTGTGAACAGCTAGCAAACCTTGTGGATAAGACAATTGTTATTAATGGGGATGCTACGGATTTCGATCTCTTAGAAGCAGAAGAGATTGCTGATAGTGATGTTATCATTGCACTTACGGATGATGACAAGCTTAACTTGTTAGTCGCTCTTGTAGGTAAACATATGGGGATCCCTAAGACTGTAGTACGTGTAGGGCGACCTGAATACATTATGCTTATGGAACAAGTAGGCATTGATGTCGTATTCTCTCCACGTTTATTTACAGCTAGTCAAATTTTACGTTTTGTTCGAAGCGGAGAAGGTGTTTTATCAATCTCTACCTTTGAAGGTGGGAAAGCGGAATCTATTGAGGTTGCTATTACAAGTGAATCACCTGTAGCCGGTAAACAATTGAAAGATATACGTTTACCAGGGAAGGCTTTAGTAGGTGTTATTTTGCGTGGTGATGAAGCGATTGTGCCACGTGGTAATACTGAGATTTTAGATGGAGATCACATTGTTCTCTTTGCGTTACCTGAATCAGTAAGTAAATTACTTAAATATCTAACCTAGTTTGGAGGGACTATGCGCATTCAAATTGTCATGTCCTTAGTGGGGCGGCTATTATATATATTTGGGATTTTTACATTGATACCCTTTATATATAGTGTCGTATTTGAAACTGCATATTGGTCATTTTTGATTACCACCGGTATTTCATTCGGCTTAGGTGGACTTTTATCTTATTATGGCAAAGAAAGTCAAAGTTTTAGTCTTCGCGATGGGTATTTAGTAGTATCAGCTACATGGATATTAACCGTTATCTTAGGCTCCTTACCATTTCTTGGTAGTGGTATTTTAGTCAATGTGTTTGATGCGCTGTTTGAAGCTACATCTGGGATTACTGCAACTGGTGCTACTATTATTAATAGTGTAGATGATTTACCGAATACATTTGTATTATGGCGTGGACTTATGCACTGGATTGGTGGGATGGGGATTATCGTCCTTATTTTATCCTTCTTGAAAAATCTTGGTGCTGACGCAGCTCATATGTTTAATGCAGAAGCTTCGGTACCAAAACCAGGTGTAGTTATGCCTCGTATTCAATCAATGGCTACAAAACTTTGGCGGTTATATATTGTGTTCACTGGAGTTTGTTTCCTCATGCTATGGGCGGGTGGAATCGAACCATTTGATGCACTTAATTATGCATTTTCTATTATATCTACAGGTGGTTTTACACCTACATCAGCTGGTACGTTTGTTTATGAGCAGAATAACTATATTTGCTTTGTATTTATTTTCTTTATGATATTAGCAGGCGGAAATTTTTCTGTATACTATAATGCTCTTCATAAAGGGATTCGTATTTTAATTGATGATTTTGAAACACGCATGTATTGGCTTGTAATTCTAATAGGCATTATAATTATTGGATTATCATTAGCCTTACAATCTACTATAAATGATCCAATACAAATTATTAGGGATGCGTCCTTCAATCTTGTATCGATTCAAACTGGTAGTGGATTTGCTGTAAGTGATTATGATTTATGGCCTGCTGCAGCTCAGATGATGCTCTTTATTTCATCATTTTTTGGTGGTTGTAGTGGTTCTACCACAGGGGGCGTTAAAATTATACGTCTCATTATTTTAATTAAAAGTAGTATCATTTACCTGCGTAAATCGATTCATCCAGATATGGTTCAAGTTGTACGCATCAATGGTAAACCAATGCCTACCAAGTGGATTCAAATGACACAACAATTTTTATTTTTATACTTAATGATTTATGTTATTTCTGTCTTTTTGATGACTTGCACTGGTTTATCCACATATGATTCTATGCAAGTGATAACAGCATTCTTAAGTAATGTTGGCCTTGGTTTTGGTGGATTTGGTCCCACTGATTCCTTTGGTGCTATGCCTGACTCAGCCAAATGTATAGCTATTGTTGATATGATATTGGGGCGTTTAGAATTATTTACCATTCTTGTTATGCTTCATCCTCAATTCTGGGAAGGGTATTTTATAAAAAAACAATCTTCCAAGCGGTATCGTGTTCTATAGGGGGCGAATAATATGAATATTATAAAACGCCCTCTAGGGCTTTATAAAGCGAATTGCTACGTACTCGTTAAAGAGGGTAAATCTTTAATAATTGATCCTGGATTTCATAGTAAGCATATCATTGAAATGGTAGGGGATTCTGAACCAATAGCAGTTCTATTGACACATGGTCATTGTGACCATGTGTCAGCTCTAGATGAGGTATGTGAGCATTATAATATTCCTGCTTATTTACATCCTTTAGATCAAGAATTATTACAATTAATTCGTCGCAGACCAAGTGTTTACAAGAAGAAAATGTATACTAATTGTAACGATTTAGTAACAGGTAAACTACAATTAGGACCCTTTGAAGTTATTGTCCATCACACACCTGGTCATAGTGCTGGTTCTGTTTGTTTTGAAATAGAAGGACATCTATTTTCAGGGGATACTGTATTCAAACAAAATGTAGGGAATACTGACAATTATAATAGTAATCCAGAAGATTTGATTACTAGTTTGAAGTATATATTAACCTTGTCTAAGGATTTAATAATCGACCCAGGACATAAAGAATCCACAACATTAAAAGATGAAGAAGAATTCATCAAAAATATTGTAGGATAGTGTTGACAAAAGTCCTGATAACCGATATACTAAGCAAGTACTTTGGATACGGCCCCGTGGTGTAGCGGTTAACATGTCGCCCTGTCACGGCGAAGATCGTCAGTTCAAATCTGATCGGGGTCGCCATTCATGCCTCGGTAGCTCAGTTGGTAGAGCAACGGACTGAAAATCCGTGTGTCGACAGTTCGATTCTGTCCTGAGGCACCATGTACATGCGGGAATAGCTCAGCGGTAGAGCACCGCCTTGCCAAGGCGGGGGTCGCGAGTTCGAATCTCGTTTCCCGCTCCAACTTTATATGGCGGCATAGCCAAGCGGTAAGGCAGAGGTCTGCAAAACCTTTATTCCCCAGTTCGATTCTGGGTGCCGCCTCCACAAACGTTACCCATGCCGGGGTGGCGGAACAGGCAGACGCAACGGACTTAAAATCCGTCGGTTGGAAACAACCGTACCGGTTCGATTCCGGTCCTCGGCACCAATTAAGACTAACTTCGGTTAGTCTTTTTTTCTTATGTAAATTAAGTTTTAATACTACATATTAAATAATACTATGAATAAGAAACCTAAATTGCTAATTAGTGAATGTCTATGCGGCGTATCATGTCGTTATGATGGAAAAGATAATTATATAGGGAAATTACCATTGTTAAAAGAAATGTTTGATTTAGTACCTGTATGTCCAGAAGTATTAGGTGGACTTAGTACACCGCGTGATCCTGCAGAGCGACAAGGAGAACGTATATGTACGGCTAATGGGACTGATGTAACTAAAGAATTCCTTATAGGCGCTCAGAATACATTAGATATAGCTTTTCAAAATGGGTGTAATCGGGCTCTAATGAAAGCAAAAAGCCCTAGTTGCGGCTATAAGCGTATTTACGATGGCACCTTTAGTAAAACCTACGGGATGGTCATGGATGCACTGTAGAGGCTCTATTAAAGAATAATATTGAAGTGTATACAGAAGATGATATTGATCTATTAATAGGACAAAAAAAGAGATGAGTTTTAACTCATCTCTTTTTGTTATTGTCTTTAGACTGGTTCGCGACGTAGTCGCGAATCATTAAACCACCCGCTATGCGGGTGCGGCAACGAAAGTTATACAAAAAATCACCTTGCTTAAGTATAATGTAGGTGTTCAAGCCGCATTATATGCAAAAGAAAGGTGATTTTATATGGCAACAAAGACACAGAGCCTTGCGCACACAAAATGGTTATGCAAATACCACATAGTATTTACACCTAAGTATAGACGTAAAGTTATATATAATCAATACAGAAATAGTTTACGTGAAATA
>NZ_QSDY01000022.1 GCF_003463825.1 Veillonella sp. AM51-8BH | reverse complement strand
GCTATATCTCTTTTGAGAATAGTAAAATAGTACGTGGCAGTATATAAAAATTCCGTTCTATATCGTTCTGTATACTATTGTGATTTATTTTATTAAAAGCATGTCATACATGTCCTATAATAGATATATAGTAAATAGGAGGTAAGACATGAAGTCTATTGTTATATATTCATCCCTTACGGGAAATACTAAACAAGTGGCAGAGGCTATTACTAGCGTATTGCCTGCAGGTACACCATGTGTATCTATGAAAGAAGTGCCGTCCGATTTATCATCTTACGATCTTGTATTTGCAGGATTCTGGGTGGATAAAGGGACAGCTAATAAAGAGGCCCGTGATGTACTAGGCATATTACATAACCCTCATATTGCTCTGTTTGCTACAGCTGGCGTACCACCGCAAATGGCACATGCTAAGGAGAGCTTAATCAATGCAGCAAATTGTTTACCCGATGGCATAGAGCCTGTAGGAACATTCATTTGCCAAGGTAAGGTAGATCCTAAGGTTATCGAAATGATGTACAAGATGTTCCCGAAAGGGCATAGCCACGGTCAATCTGCTGATCGCGATGCACGTCACAAACAAGCTGCAGTACATCCAAATGAAGACGATTTTAAAGCGGCCCAAGATTTTGCCCAACATATTCTAGTCAAGTTAGATCGATGAATAAAAGCAGTACCTGTGGGGTACTGCTTTTGTCATATTATATATGATGTTGTAATTATTACTATTTTGTATTATATGCTTAATTATAAAGTACGTTAAATTTAAGTTTACGTGTATCGAATTGGTTTATGAAGTACGACGTAATCAATAGCTTATATCCATTGCCTTCTATAATGACAGGATCGATAGCTGTTTTATCGACTGTAAGGAACTTATCATAAATATGATGCACCTCTGTTATTCCATTTGGTAGAGACACCTCTAAATCAAGGCCGTTGTTGAGGAACTTGAAGGAGATGGAGTCGAAGTTGGCAGACTCTACTTGGTATTCTTTAAGATCTTGTTCGTATACAATTAACTCGATGTTTTCAATGTATTTATCGTATCCTGCAATAGAGATAACCTTTGGTGCAGACAAAGCATCAAAATTGATATACTCGACGCGTCTGCCGTTTGTTGGATTTGTATCTGGCAGTTTTAAATCATCTACAGGTACATATGGTGTGCCGTAGTCTGTGAAGTTAGAATCAAAGGTAGCAGCTATTGGTAGGCTTGCATGCCATTCGCCATCGACTTTAGTATAGGTCACAAATTCACGATACGTTGTATAGCCTATGAATGGCGTCAAGAGAACAGCACCTAAGGCAAGAGCCATAACTGTTGTGTGTACAGAAGGTTTTAAACCCTTCACAAGAGAATATACATTGTGTACTAAGAAGATTAAATTGAATGCACTCACGTAAATCGTATTGAGCCAGAGAACTGGTTCATTAATCACACGTTTACCGATAAGAACTAAGCACAGTGTAGTTAGTGTAATGAACAAGAAGCATAGGATTTGCTGTGTTCTGCTACTTTCACTGGATCTAAAGCTAGCCAAGTAGAATAGGTAGAAAATGGCTACATACGGATAGTAGGTATAGAAGAAACGCGTATCTTCTCGAAGCCCTAACAGAATCAAGACTAAATAGATATTAGCTAGAATGCCTGTAATAATCGACGCCTTAGGCAAGATGATGCCGAATACAACAGTAAAAAATGAGTTTGGCGCTGGAGGACCTGCGGGATCCTCTTTGTAAGAACATACCATAGATAGACAAATGAATATATTAATGGATGCGAGTACCTTAAAAATGGTTTCTTCAAAGTTGAATGGTTGGTCCACGATGATGAAGAAGAACCATAAACTCATGATGATAACAATGTTATATAGCGTAGACGTAACAAGGGTGATGCCAATCCGTTTGATGCGGTTAATGATTTCACCGATGTAGTGTTCACCAGGCGATGTGAAATACAAGGCAATCATGGAGTACAGCCATAGGTACGATATGTTTTCCGTAGCTAGTTCAATACCCCGCACATAGCCGTAGCTTTCGTGAATCATATAAAGGCCAACGCCGATTCCGATACTTACTAAGGTATATAAAATGGAAAACTTTCGGGTTCTTGTTATATAGCTTTGTAATATAACGATAAAGAAATACAGTGAGTATAGCTTAATGTCGATTTCGGCAAACCAATCTTGTTCAATATACAACGGTGTACATGAAAATATGGCAATTAATGCCAGTAATATAGGCGACTGCGTTGCTAGGTCCCGCAGCGAAGACCATAAATGTTTAATGGCAAATTTCATAGATGTTCTCTCCCTCTATAAATATAAATATAAATATAAATATAAATACCTCTCTTATTATTAGTATACCTGTTTTCTGGTGAAAGCCCTATGAGGTTTTACATGCTTTTAAATATCCTTTACAATAACACTAAGAACTAGTTTTCAAAGAAAAGAGGTTATCACATGGAATTCTCTTATTTTTTACCTGTAAACATCCAATTCGGTTGGAATAAAGTAGATAATGTTGCTGATTTTGCTGCACCGTATGGCAAGAAAGCACTTATTGTAACTGGTCGTACTAGTGCTAAAAAATCTGGTTTATATGACCGGGTGGTAGCAAAGCTTGATGCAGCTCATATCGGTCATGTATTGTTTGATCAAGTAGATGCCAATCCATTGACCACGACAGCCTTAGACGGCGCTGCATTAGCTAAATCTGAAAGCTGTGATATGGTTATTGCTATCGGCGGTGGTTCCATCATGGACTGTGCCAAAGGAATTGCCTTTATGGCGGTGAATGAAGGCGATATTAACGACTATATTTTCAACCGTAAAGTTAGTGATAATGCATTGCCTCTTATTGTTATTCCAACGACTTGTGGTACCGGCTCTGAAGGCAACGGGTTTGGTGTTCTTACTAATCCTGAAACAGGTGATAAGAAATCCTTACGCTGCAATGCTATTGTGCCAAAGGTTTCTATTGTAGACCCTGCTGTAATGGGTACAATGCCACCTCATGTATTGGCATCTGTAGGCTTTGATGCACTATGCCACAACATCGAGGCCTATACCTCTAAAACGTCACAACCTTTCACCGATGCGTTAGCTCATTATGCAGTGACATTATTAGCACAATATCTTGTACCACTATATAAACATGTGAAAGCAACGGCGGAAGGCAAATCAGCTGTTCTCAACGAAATTCAGCTTACAAAAGCTTGGGAGTCCGTTACATTAGCTAGCACAATTGGGGGCATGGTTATTAACACAGCTGGTGTAACATTAGCACATGGTATGGAACATCCAGCCAGTGGCCTTAAAGATATTACCCATGGTGTAGGCCTTGCTATTATTGAACCTGTTGCAGTGGAATATACATGGAGTGCAAACCCTGATAAATTTAGTGCCTTAGCTCGGATATTTAACCACGGAGATGGTTCCGAACTAGGAGAAGCATTACGCCTAATCGTACATGACCTAGACCTTACTACAAACCTTACAGAATTAGGATTTACGAAAAAAGACATTCCATGGCTCGTAGATAATGTATACGTTGTAGCTACAGGCAATATAGCTAATACAGTAGCTGAAATAAGCCGTGAAGATATTGAAGCGTTGTATAAAAAGATGTTTTAAGTGCTGAAGATGTTTTAAGTGTTGTCATTATAGGAGAGAGTTTTGTTCGAAGGATTTTATGGCTTATTAACGGTTATGCTATGCGTGTTGTTTACAATTGTGGTAGTGCTATTTAATATAGCACCTATTACATATATTGTTTTTGGCATAGCCATAGTATCGAGTATATTTCTACAATATAGGCGCTTTAAGAAACAGTCCATATCTGAAAAAAGGCACACTCAGTTGGCTTGGTGTTTGTATATTGCCTTTACCCTCAGCTTTTCTTGGTTAGTAAGCGATTGGTTTAGGTACGACTTAAAAACAAGCATTGAGCAATTTGATTCCTTCGAGTATAGTACCATGGATTGGACTCAAGGGTGGCCTAATAGTGGAGAACTACCAGAGGGGTTAAAACGACCAGGAAAACTTCCCGACGGTATTTATAGAGCGTCTGCTTTTCGTAGTAGTTTAGCTTGGGCTAATGCATATCCAGAGAGATATACTGTACTTGAGGGGGACCCTAAAGTAATTGCACAATATGAGGCAATAGCAAAGCAAAATGCAGCCTATACAGCGCAAATTGATGCGGATGGTGTATTGCGTGATTTAGATACGGGGGAGAAAAAGCGTTTTATATCTCACCCTAATAGCTATAATATTGTAGAGAGTATAGAAGAAGAATCCCTCAATTTGCCAGAACGGACTTTTATTGAGTGGCTACGCTTTGCACCTCGAAAAGAAACAAAAACAGTAGTCAAGGATACATATAATTCTACCCGAAATCATAGACTATATGTCTTTGTAGACGATGGGAATACTAAAAGACCTCATTTTGTGGAACTTTTGATCAGTAATGATGGGACACGGGCTGTGTTTTATCAATCTAAGTAATTTGAGTAGGTATTGTTGTGGAGATCGTAAATGCAACGGTGTTTAATTTACTTAAAGAAATTGTTTTTTTCTAATCCTTATAGAAAGAGTATATGGTTTTTTATAATTCTTTGGGTATTAACATTTTTCTTCTCAGATTATATCTCGTATTCTGGGGTGTACTATCTGATTTTATTAATCGCCACGATTGTATTATTGCTTGAAAAATGTAGAGTTATTGATAGTGAGAAAACTGTACGTAAAAGATTTTTATCATATTTTTATGTTATCTTTTTTCTGTGTATGCTTCCTACATTAGCTGTTACTTTAGTATTTTCTGCTGTAGGAATATCCCATTATGATACTCAACGGTGGCACTCTACATGGCCTTCATCTAAGGCGGGGTATATTCCGTCTCCATTACAAGCACCTAAGTTTTTACCTGAGAGTTTGAAAGTGATTTCTTCTGCTGAAGTAATTGGAATGGGAGGGAATCAAAGCTGTTTAGTATTAGATGGTGATAAAGCAACGATTTCAAGGTATGAGGAAACTGTTAAATCTAATGCTTGGTATTCGTTTATAAATGGCAGGGATAAAGATACTACAGTTGAAGTACTTAATTCGTTTACATATCCAAAAGATAAAAATGTATTGGTTAGTGACATAAAGAATTATTATGAGATTATCACTATTCAACGACAAAACTGGAAATTATTTCCCTGGTTAATTGATGGCAGCCAGAGTGTCGGTGATGATCCTAATGAAGATTTTTATTATAGCACTCGAGTATCAGCTGAGAAATATGTAGTATATGTTGTTTACCATAACTTTGATCATGACCAGCCAAGAGTGATTTACTTTATGTTTAATCCGGAACGAACGCGAATGATTACTGTAGATATAGATATGTATCATTAGAGTTGGGCAGAGTTTGTATATAAAATTTGGAACAAAGGGGCTGTTTTGTTACAGCCCCTTTGATGATTCTACAAGTATTAAAAGGTACAATACTAGTAGAGATTGAAGTTGATTGTAGTGGTTGTTATAAAGCTAAGGAGTTGTATTGTGAAAAGAATATATTCATACATTGCTGCACTGTTAATGCTAAGTCTTATGGCTTCACAAGTACATGCAAAAGAGCCGGTTACTCAAAGTGATATTTCTGGTAGTGCTAAAGAGAAGTGTGTTAGTAGTGAACAAACTAATGATAAGATTGAAGCTGATTTACAAAGACATTTGGAAAGAATGAAGTCAGAGGACATAGCTAAGGGGTATTTACGTGAAGAAAAAACGTATGCTGAAGAAGTTAGTTTAGTTCGGGGCAGATTGTATCATTCAACGGATAAGCTCATTCATGATGAGAAAAAGACTACTCTTTTATCGTATCCTGTGGAAAGGAAGGTTCCTTGTAAGAAGAGTTTAAAGGATATAGATTCATATACAGACACAATTACTCGTAAAGGCATGACATTCCGCATTCCTAAAGGTGCAGAGTTGAAGATGTTCTATATGTTAGATAACAATATTTTTATAGTGTATGAGATAGGAGATATTTGGTATTCTATTCAGATTATTCCTTTAGATGTAGATCATCCTGATAGTAAAGATATAGAAAATAAGGTGCTTGTAGATAAAGAGTATAATTTTTATCACACATTGCAAGTATATTGGCGTATGTGGGGAATCTTTGATGATTTACAAAATCCTACTTATTCAGCGGTATGGAATAATGGCTTGCCTGGAATGTTAGTGGATTCATACAATCCAGATAAGAAATCTAATTTACTATTTGCTGCATATGATGGACGGTATGCTGTATTTAATCAGCTTGTATATAATCCAAGTACGAGTCCTTTTACTCATGAGCAGTTAAGAAATACAATTGAATATTTTGATTCTAATAACAATCCAGAGTTTAAGGCTAAAAAGCATAGATTATTCCCTGATGAGAGGATAATTCGTATATATGAGTACTAGTACAAACCTTATATTACTAATTATATAATTTGTGTTATACTTCTATATAGAATAATATCGAATTAATAGAAGGCTAGTTGGCATATTCTGTGCAGACTAGAGATTAGAATGAAAGATAAGTCAGTATTACCAATTGAGGAACAATTAAATAGATTTCTTCAACCAAAATGCCTAATCCCTGGTGGCCTAGGCTTGTGGGAGGATTATTTCCGAAAGATTTGTACTGCTTGGGGCGAGATTAGTGGTGAAATTCGACCTCAGCATATCATATTTTCTGCTGATAATGGTTGTAATATGGAAGGCTATGTAGGTTATAACTATGAGGTAACGCAAAAGCAGTCGCGTAATATGCTCTTGGGTCGTTCGTCGGCTACACAGTTTTGTAACTTTAACAACATTCCTTATGAAGTTGTGGATGTAGGAATTGCCTCAGATGATGGTATCGGAGTGGATCGCAAGGTCGCAAAGGGGACAAAGAATATATTAAACCACCCTGCTATGACTGAGGATGAATTTAATAGTGCCTTTCAAGCTGGCTATGAACGAGTTGAACATTATGTAAAGCAAGGGATAAATCTTTTTTCCTTTGGTGAAATGGGACTTGGTAATACGACGACTTCTGCCTGTGTGTTGTCTGCCTTAACTGGAGCTGATCCCACTGAAACAGTAGGACCTGGTTCTTGGCCGAATAAACCAGATTTGATGAAACGAAAAATTGATTTTGTGCGCGCTGTATTAGATAAGCATAAGGCTAGTATTGTTTCTGATAGTGAAGTTGAAAGAGTTCGTAAAATTGTAGCCCATGTAGGGGGCTTTGATATTGCTGCTATTCTTGGGGCTATGCTGTCTTGTGTTGAGTTTAAAAAGCCTTTTGTCATTGATGGCTTTATTACAGCTGTAGCGGCAGCTTGTGCGGTACATATGAACGAGCGCATTACAGACTATGCATTGCCGTCACATCATTCCCGCGAAAAAGGCACAGAGCTAGCTTTAGCAGAGGTAGATATTACACAAGACATGGTTCCTATTCAAGCCCACATGTCGATGGGGGAAGGGACAGGAGCTATCTTAATGGTTCAAATGTTGAAAACGACACAGCATATGTTTGTAAATGTAGGGACCTTTGCAGATTTGATGAAATTATAAGGAGAAAGAATGAAAATAAATAAATACTTTGATATACATTTTGAGCGCGCTGATGATGCAACTATCTCTAAAAGGTTGATAGGTGGGGCTAAGATTAAGGGACCTGCGTTGGTTACCCTGATTCTCTCCATATTTATCGCCTCTATTGGGTTGAATATGAATAGTACGGCAGTTGTTATTGGTGCTATGCTTATATCACCGTTGATGGGACCTATTTTAGCAACTGGTTTTGGCTTTGCTACGCTTAATTTTACAGTTGTAAAAAGCGGTATTTTAAGATTGTCCTTACAGGTTACGATTGCTGTTTTGGCATCTGCTTTATATTTTTATATTTCTCCCGTTCAGGCGGCTACATCTGAACTATTAGCACGTACAGAACCGAATATTTTTGATGTATTCATTGCTATATTTGGTGGGTTAGCTGGGATTATTGGGCAAACGCGTAAGACCTTAGATAATGTTATACCAGGTGTTGCGATTGCGACTGCACTTATGCCACCACTATGTACGGCAGGATATGGACTGGCTAATGGAAATTGGCAATATTTCATTGGGGCTGGCTATCTATTCTTTATAAATGCATTTTTCATCTTCTTTGCAGCTTTTATTGTTTTAAAGGGTGTATATAGTTTGCCATTCCATAAACAAGCAGAAGAGGTTAATCGTCGTAACCAGCTAATATTTCTCGTGATTGGTCTTATTATGGCTATACCAAGTATTTATGCAGGCTATGATATGACTATCAAGTATTCTGAGTCAAACCATATGGAGCAGTTTATTAAGAATGATATTAATCAAGAGGGCCGTCGACAAGTGATTGATTATTCATTAGATCAAACGAATAAGCTAGTAGACATAGTAGTTATAGGAGCTCCTGTGACTTCAGAGGAGCGAGCCCAGTTGGATAACAAGTTACAGAAGGATGAGTACTTGCAGAATTATACATTACGATTTGTTAATAGCGTAGATGAGAAAAAATCTACTATGGATAAGACGAACTTGAATAAATCTTCAGAGAATCTTGAAACATATAAAAACTTGAATAATCTATACCAGCCGACTTATCAATTAGTAAGTGAAACTATAAATACTATGAAAACGACAGAAGCTGAAGCAAAGGCGTTATTCCCGTTTGTAAGCAAAGTGGAAGGCATGCCTTTAATAGATAATCTAGAACAGCCTAAAGCGAGTCGCTATATGGTGATCATCCATACTACATCCGCTGTATCTGATGCAGATTTGGAACGAATAAAAGCTTGGTTAGAGGCTAAATTATCAGCACCTGTAACTATTTCTGTGGAGCAAACAACGTCAACTCCATAAGTTGATTTTTGATTTTGAGTATATTGTTTATTATATAGAGCGATATTTATAACGGTACTAAGTTTGATTGTACCCATTAGGTATATTACCTAGTAGTACGGGGAATCATCTTAGTACCGTTTTTATGTACTTGGCATAGCTAAATGTAATTACTCTTATCTTGCTATAGATTAAAGTTATATTATTACATATATAAAATCTATTATACGAGTAGGAATTAAATTGCTATACTTACTACATCGAAATTATTAAATAATCAAATGTAGATACAAGATAAGAAAAATAGATTTATTATAATATCTACGAATGTTGTATACGTATGAGTCCTCGTCCGAGATGGAGGTTTTCATCGTAGATAGGAGGATTACATGAAAAAATGGTTAGCATTAGCAGCGACGGCCGTACTGGGTGCGTCCTTATTGATTAGTGGTTGTGGTTCTTCCACAAATAACGCGAGCTCTAGTGGCTCTAAAGAGGTATTAAAGATAGCAGCAAATCCTGTACCTCATGCTGAAATTTTAGAACAAGTTAAACCTATTTTGGCTAAGGAAGGTGTAGACTTACAAATCGTTGAATTTACAGACTACATCCAACCAAATATGGCTCTATCTAGCCATGAAGTAGATGCAAACTTCTTTGCAAACGTACCTTACCAAAATAACTACAATAAAGATCATGGTACAAACTTTGTAAGCTTTGCACCAGTTCACATCGAACCATTGGCTATCTACTCTCAAAAAATTAAAGACTTGAAAGACTTGCCAAATGGCGCAAAAGTAGCTATCCCGTCTGACCCAACAAACAGTGCTCGTGCACTTCTCTTGTTGCAAAGTGCTGGTCTAGTAACATTGAAAGATCCAACTGGTTTGACTAATACACCATTCGATGTGACTAGCAATCCTAAAAACATCCAAATTGTTGAGTTAGAAGCAGCTCAAATTCCTCGTTCTATCCAAGACTTAGATGCAGCAGTAATCAATGCTAACTATGCGTTGCCAGCTGGTCTTAATCCTACAAAAGATGGCTTATTCGTAGAAAAAGCTGACTCTCCATATGCAAATCTTCTTTCTGTTAACCCTGGTGATGAAAATAAACCAGCTATCCAAAAATTAGCTAAAGCATTACAATCTCCAGAAGTTAAGAAGTTCATCGAAGAACACTACAAGGGAGCTATCATCCCAGCGTTCTAATTGATCGTTAATAATATATGTATCTGATACAATACCTTCTCATGACAAACTCTATAGATACGAAAAAGGCGTAATACCAATGGTGTTACGCCTTTTTTATTATATTATGGATGAATTGGTTTTGCATATTTTTTCCGATATGAATGTGGTGTTTCAGTGGTAGCCATTTTGAAAATTTTACAGAAATAACTAGTTCTGTTATAGCCCAATGTTTTACTGATCTGATTAACTGTTAGTTGGGAATATACTAATAGTTTTTTCGCTTCTTGTATGCGCAATAGTGTTATATATTGCACTACTGAAAGCCCCGTATCATCTTTAAAAATCTTAGAGAAGTAGGACTCGCTTAAATGAATATGTTCCGAAATCCTTCTGAGCGACACTCGTTTGCTCAGATTTTTTTCTATATATAACATAGCCTTTCGAATTTCTGGACGATTAATAGGTCGTTCAGACTCCACAAAGTCTGGTAATTGTTCATAAGGCATCTCTTCTGCTATGGCATCGTTAAATGGGAAGTAGTGTTCTACCAAAATCCGTAAAACCTTTGTAGCACTGTAGATTTGTTCTGCTGTAAGAACTGGTAATGCCTGATATAGTGCACGAAGTTTGGTGTCATCATGCCAATCGGTTTGGGTAGGCAAAATAGGTTTGATTGTTGTATCTTCTGTTTTTGTTTGTCCTGCCATGATGAAGCCTAAGATGGCGCCATCTTTCATGATGGGCACGGAGAAATCTATAAGGCCCATATGACAGCGGTACGGACAGGAGGATAGTTCTTTTGTAGCATCTAGTCCACCATATAAGTCGCATTGATTGCAGCGTTTGGCGTAAGCTGGATTGCGTCTTACAACCTTGCAAAAAGGAGAAAAGTTATATTCTTGAGATAACACTTTTCCACGATTATTAACAAAAATAGCCGCAATCTTTGTTATGTTTGTAAAATCGCGCATGATTTCATTAATAAGCTTAGTATCTTCATTCGTACAAATCATGGTAAAACCTCCAATCACAAATGTGTTAAGAGGTCTAGTAAGCACACCGTTAAATAGCTCTACTTGCTCTCTATCTAATGGGACGGCTCTAAACCTGAGAAAAGAGAAAAGTGACATACCACCTAAAATTCATATACCTATAAAATTAAGTTATTTCTTGCTTTTATATGTATAAGTATAACAGGATTGTCGTATTTTAGTAATAGAAAAATCGCATTTTTCGAATATACATAAAAAAGTTACATTTAATAATTTTTATAATAAAGGTAGATAAAAGCCTTATAGTACATGTATTTAGAAAGGATTGAGTCCGATGGGTTGTGACTGAATAGCAAGGCATGCTCTATAGCAATATATGGTGTACAGAATCTAGGGTTGCATACATATGAATAGTTAAAGAAATGATAAAAAATATAAAATGGTATACCGCAACATAGTTTTCTGTACATAGATACTTTGATACTTTCATTATACGTATGGAGGGTATTATGGCGACAACATGTGGATTAACTGAATTTGTAGGGACTAGTAAAACTGGTGATACTATTGGTCTCGTAATTGCTAACGTAGATCAACAAGTATTAGATGCGATGAAACTAAAGAAAAAATATCGTTCCATCGGTATTTTAGGTGCTCGTACTGGTGCAGGCCCACACATTATGGCTGCTGATGAAGCAGTAAAAGCAACCAATACTGAAATTGTTAGCATTGAATTACCTCGTGATACTAAAGGTGGCGCAGGCCATGGGTCGTTAATCATTTTTGGTGGTGATGATGTATCCGATGTAAAACGAGCTATTGAAGTAGCATTAGCTGAAGTGGAACGTACTTTTGGCGATGTATACGCAAACGATGCTGGTCATATTGAACTTCAATATACAGCACGCGCTAGTCATGCAGTAAATGCAGCATTTGGCGCTCCCGAAGGTAAAGCTTTTGGTCTTATCGTAGGTGCTCCAGCAGCTATTGGCGTAGTTATGGCCGATGTAGCTGTCAAATCTGCAAACGTTGATGTAATCGGTTATGCATCTCCTTCTGCAGGTACAAGTAATTCTAACGAAGTAATTTTACAGATTTCTGGCGATTCTGGGGCTGTACGACAAGCGGTTATTTCTGCTCGTGAAGTAGGTAAACAATTGCTCGGTACGATGGGTGACGAACCAGTGAACGGAGCCCCTTCCTATATCTAATCTGAAAGGATGGTATGCCCTATGAAATCAAAACGTTTCGAAGTCTTAAGTCAACGTCCTGTTAATCAGGATGGTTATGTAAAGGAATGGGTAGAGGAAGGTTTTATAGCCATGGAATCTCCTCAAGATCCAAAGCCTAGTCTCAAAATCGAAGGTGGGCGCATCGTTGAACTCGATAGTAAACGCCGTGAAGATTTTGATCTTATCGATACATTTATTGCAAATTACGGTATCGTTCTCGATGGTGCTGAACAAGCAATGGCAAAGGATTCAAAAGAGATTGCTAATATGATGCTTACACCATCAGTACCTCGTGAAGAAATCGTTAAGATTTGTAAATCTATTACTCCAGCGAAAATGTTGGAAGTTGTTTCTTCTATGAACGTTGTTGAGATGATGCAATGTATGCAAAAAATGCGTGCTCGTCGTACAATGGCTAACCAAGCTCATGTAACGAACGTAAACGACAATCCAGTACAAATCGCAGCCGATGCTGCGGAAGGTGCACTTCGTGGGTTCGCAGAAGAAGAAACAACAGTAGCCGTTGCTCGTTACGCACCACTCAATGCGATTAGCTTACTCGTAGGCTCTCAATGTGGTCGCCCAGGTGTATTGACACAATGCTCCTTGGAAGAAGCGACAGAATTGGAACTTGGCATGCGTGGCTTCACAGCATATGCAGAAACAATTTCCGTATATGGTACAGAAGACGTATTTACCGATGGTGATGATACACCTTGGTCTAAAGGATTCCTCGCATCTGCTTATGCCTCTCGTGGTCTTAAAATGCGCTTCACCTCTGGTACAGGTTCTGAAGTACAAATGGGCCAAGCAGAAGGTAAATCTATGTTGTACCTTGAAATCCGTTGCCTATATATCACAAAAGGCGCTGGCGTACAAGGTATCCAAAATGGTTCTGTAAGCTGTATCGGTATTCCAGCAGCTGTACCTTCTGGTATCCGCGCTGTATTAGCAGAAAACCTTGTAGCAGCTATGCTCGACCTAGAATGTGCATCTAGTAATGACCAAACATTCAGTCATTCTGATTTGCGTAGAACAGCTCGTACATTGATGCAATTTGCACCAGGTACTGACTTCATTTGCTCTGGTTATAGCTCTACACCAAACTATGACAACATGTTTGCTGGTTCCAACTGGGATGCAGAGGACTATGATGACTGGACAGTTATTCAACGTGACCTTAAGGTAAATGGTGGACTTATCCCTGCTCGCGAAGAAGAAGTAGTAGCAGTTCGTAATAAAGCGGCTCGTGCACTACAAGCTTTATTCAAAGCATTAGGTTTGCCTCCGATTACAGATCAAGAGGTAGAGGCTGCTACTTATGCGAATGGCTCTAAAGATATGCCTCCTCGCGACAAGGTTGCAGATATTAAAGCGGCTCAAGACTTGTTGAACCGCGGTGTTACAGGTGTTGACTTTGTAAAAGGCTTAGCTAAAGAAGGTCATCCTGATGTAGCACAAAGTATTTTGAATCTATTAAAACAAAAAATCTCCGGCGATTACTTACAAACATCGGCCATCTTTGACCGTGATTTCAATGTTATCTCCGCGATTAACAATAGAAATGACTATCAAGGTGTTGGCACAGGTTATCGTGTGGAAGGTGAAGATTGGGAACGCATTAAAGATATTCCAAACGCCATTGATCCACGGGATATATAAGGAGGTGTCATGATGGCTGAAATTAACAGAGATGTATTACGTTCTATTATCCTAGACGTTTTACAAGAAATGGGTGGTGTTCATGAAGCACCACAATTCAAGGCTAGTGCTGGTAAAAGCACAACACCAAGTGCTACTCCTAGACATGAAGATCCAACTGGTGACGATAGCTGGCTCCAAACTGGTGGCCCTGCACAACCTGGTACAAGCGCAGATGAAGTGGTTATTGCTGTTGGCCCTGCCTTTGGCCGTAGTCAACGACAAACCATCGTTGGTGTACCGCATCAAGAGGTAATTCGCCAATTAGTAGCTGGTATCGAAGAAGAAGGTTTAAAAGCTCGTGTAATTCGCGTATACCGTTCCTCTGACGTAGCGGCCGTAGCCGTTGAAGGCGATTCTATTTCTGGATCTGGTGTATGCATCGGTATTCAATCTAAAGGTACTACTTTGATTCACCAACGGGACTTACAACCACTTTCAAACTTGGAATTATTCCCTCAAGCACCTCTATTAACAGCTGAAACATACCGCGCTATCGGTAAAAATGCTGCTAAATATGCTAAGGGCGAATCCCCAACACCAGTACCAACATTGAACGATCAAATGGCTCGTCCAAAATATCAAGCATTATCTGCATTGCTTCATATCAAGGAAACTAAGCATGTAGTAAAAGGTAAGCCAGCTGATGAAGTTCGTGTCACTGTATAAGGAGGTTTACTATGGCTAACGAATTAGAAGCCTTAATTCGGCAGATCGTATCTGAAATAGACGGGGCAAAGGGAAATACTACACAATACTCTGCGCCTCATACATCATCTACACCTAATACAACAGTTGTAGATAGAGTGGTTACCATCGAAGATTATCCGATTGCTAAAAAACATCCAGAATGGATTGATCTTGGTCAAGGTCGAGATTTAAGCCATATTACGATGGATAACGTAATGGCCGGACATATTACAATGGACGATTTAAAAATTTCTCCATCTATTTTGAAAGCTCAAGGTCAAATTGCTAAGGCTGGGGGCCGTGATCAAATTGAACTCAATTTCTCCCGCGCCGCAGAAATGACGAAAGTTAGCGATAAACGCTTACTTGAAATGTATAATGCACTTCGTCCATATCGTTCTTCTAAACAAGAACTGTTAGATATTGCTAGCGAACTTGATGGTTTAGGGGCTCCAATTTGTGCAAACTTTGTACGAGAAGCTGCAGAAAATTACGAACGTCGTAAAAAACTTAAAGGTGATAATTAACCTATAGGAGATGTCATTATGAAACGAATTGTTGGCATCGATATCGGAAACTCTACAACAGAAGCGCCTTGGCCGAAATTCATAGTAATGGAGAGGTAAAGTTCTTATCTTCTGCCATCGCTAGTACCACTGGTATTAAAGGAACACGCGAAAATATCGTAGGTCTCATGGATGCCCTCAAGTCGCTAATTAGGTCTGCTAATCTTACACTACGAGACATTGACTTAGTTCGCATTAATGAGGCTACACCAGTTATCGGCGATGTGGCCATGGAAACGATTACAGAAACCATAATTACGGAATCTACCATGATAGGGCACAACCCTAAAACACCAGGTGGCTTAGGTCTTGGTGTAGGGTATACCGTTCCCATTGAGCAACTAATTGATAAGCCACAAGGTCAGCCATACATCGTGGTAGCTCCAAAGATTATCGATTTTGAATTGATAGCACAGCTGATTAATGCATATTGCAAACGAGGTTATGATATTCGAGCTGCTATCCTTCAAGCCGATGACGGCGTACTCGTTAACAATCGATTGGATCATAAAATTCCTATCGTAGATGAGGTTGCGTATATCGATAAAATCCCAATGGGCATGCTTTCTGCCGTAGAGGTTGTAGAACCGGGGCAAGTGGTATCACAATTATCAAATCCTTATGGGATTGCCACTGTATTTGAGCTTTCACCAGAGGAAACAAAGAATATTGTACCTATCGCTAGAGCTCTTATCGGAAATCGCTCAGCTGTAGTCATCAAAACACCGGCAGGGGACGTTAAGGAGCGGGTAATACCGGCAGGATCCATCATTGTTATGGGGAATGATCGAACTGTATCCGTCGATGTATCTGCTGGGGCAGAGAGAATTATGGAAACCCTCGAATCTGTTCATCCTATCGATGATATCAGTGGTGAAGCAGGTACGAACGTAGGTGGCATGCTTGAAAAGGTTCGCCTTACAATGGCTCAATTGACGAATAAATCCCCGCAAGATGTATTCATCCAAGACTTGCTAGCCGTAGATGTAGCTGTTCCTATCAATGTAAAGGGTGGCCTTGCAGGTGAGTTCTCTATGGAACAAGCCGTAGGCATTGCCTCCATGGTTAAGTCAGATCATCTACAAATGGAAATCATTGCAAAGCAGGTAGAAAAAGAGCTAGGCGTACCAGTTGAAATCGGTGGTGAAGAGGCTGAATCAGCTATCTTAGGCGCTTTGACTACACCGGGGACAGCAAAACCAATGGCCATACTCGATCTAGGGGCAGGCTCAACTGATGCATCCATCATTAACCAAGAAGGAAAAATTAAAGCCATTCATCTTGCAGGAGCAGGAAATATGGTAACTATGCTCATCAATTCTGAACTTGGTTTAGAGGATATGCATATTGCAGAAGCCATCAAACGAGATCCATTGGCTCAAGTACTCAGTGTATATCACATTCGTCACGAAGATGGAACGGTGCAGTTCTTTAATGAACCACTTTCGGCAGCATTGTTTGGACGCGTTGTTATCGTAACGCCAGATGGGCTCGTTCCTGTAGAGCGAGATATCCCTCTAGAAAAGATTAAGCGTGTTCGTCAAACTGCAAAGAAACGGGTATTTGTCACAAACTCACTCCGCGCTTTGGCATCTGTTAGTCCTACTCATAATGTGCGAGATATACCATTCGTAGTTATCGTAGGTGGTTCTGCATTAGACTTTGAAATTCCTCAACTCGTAACCGATGCACTTTCACAATATGCATTAGTAGCGGGGCGAGGCAATATTCGAGGCGTTGAAGGGGCACGAAATGCGGTAGCTACAGGATTGGTATTATCCTATGCACAGAAGGGAGGCCTATGATGGATCAAAGTATCGTCAGTAAGCCAACCATATTGCTGTATGCTACAGAGCATATCAGTGAGGATATACTAAAACCCGTTCTATATGGAATTGAAGAGGAAGGTCTACCTGTTGTCATTGAGTCCCATAGTGGTACGCATATGACATTGGCTGACCTAGCATCTCGTAATTCCGCTTTATCTGTTGGGATAGGCGTTGATGATGAGGCGATTGTGTTGACCTATAAAAACATACCAATGCATCAATTTATTTATCGACTTACGGGTTATGCTCAATATCCAGATAGCTTACGTACCTTAGGTGTCAATGCAGCCCGCCTTGTAAAAGGTAATCCTTTCGTTTCCGATGAACGATTGGAAGTAGCTTTTTAAATCTAACTAACTTTAGAGGTGGTGCATATGGCTATTTATACGAAAACCGGTGATGCAGGTACAACGGCCTTATTTGATGGCACTAGAGTACCTAAAAATTCACTTCGTGTGGACACATATGGAACCTTTGATGAATTAAATGCACAGGTTAGTGTATGTGAGAAATTAGTTGTCTCACCAGACAATAAACATGTGCTTCACACATTACAACATCAGCTATTCCGCTTATGTGCGGAGGTAGCCACGCCTCATGTGGAAAATCTAAGTGAAAGTAGTAATCTAATTTCACAACAAGATATAAGCGAATTGGAATACATGATCGATGACTATACTAATCGATTGCCACAGCAACATAGCTTTATATTAAGCGGAAATTATTTATCTGCTGCAGAGCTACATGTGGCTCGCACAATCTGTCGTCGCGGTGAACGGTTACTTATTAGCTTAGGTTCTGTAGAACCAATTCGCGATGAGGTTCGAAAATTTATAAATCGATTATCTGATGCTCTTTATATCATGGCTCGTATGGAAGACTATGTGCAATTTGTAGAAACAATTGTAGAGCGCGTAGCAGAACGTGTTAAGAACAGTCATGCTGAAGTACTGGCGGAAACGAATCGGAGCTTATGGCATATGGGGCATACTACTGAAAATGGAGTTAGTTATATGGCAACTAGAACAAAGCTAGAAGAAATTATGACGAAACTTTCACAAGCAGCCATGGACTATGCTCAGTCCATAGGTGTACCTATCGTTGTATCTATAGTAGATGCAAACGGTGTATTAATGTATTTCCATCGTATGTCAGATGCATTGCTCATCAGCAACGATATCGCACAGGCAAAGGCGTATACTGCAGTAGCTCTCAAAGCGGCAACTCATGAAGTACATCAAAGTGCACAGCCTGATGGCGATCTATTCAACATTGAATCCATGGTAAATCGTAAAATCTGTACCTTTGGTGGAGGTTATCCGATCATCATCGACGGCGAAATTGTCGGTGGTTTCGGCATTAGCGGTGGCACTGTGGCAGAAGATATGGACATTGCATCTCATGCATTACAATCTTTGTTAACTCGATGAGGTGAAAACAATGGACGTAACGCAAATGTATATTAGTGAGTTTGTTGGTACTGCCGTTCTAATTGCATTTGGTAACAGTACAAATGCATCAATTTTATTAAAGAAAACCATCGTTAGTATTTTTGGAACTAACTGGTTACACATTATCTTTGGATGGGCCTTTGCCGTTTCCTTTGGTGTATACGTAGGTATTACACTTGGTGGCCCTGGTCATTTGAATCCAGCAGTTACCTTTGCCCTTGCTGTAGCTGGTATATTCCCTTGGGATCAAGTTATTCCAATGTCCATAGCGCAAATTGCAGGTGGTTTTACTGGTGCTGCCATTGCTGCACTGTTCTATTATCCACATTTTAAAGTAACAGGTCCTGATGAAGGGAACTGTGTAGGGATTTTTGCAACAGGTCCAGCCATCGATAATAAACCTTTCAATTTGATATCCGAAATTATAGCTACGTTTATGTTTATGTTAGCTATTCTCTGCTTAGGTAAAATGGCTGATGGTTTAGCACCTATGGTCATCGGTATCTTGGTAGCATCCATAGGTATGTCCTTTGGTGCAACTACTGGATATGCGTTAAATCCAGCGCGCGACTTTGGTCCACGGTTAGCATATTTCTTACTACCAATTCCTAATAAGGGAACTGCAAACTGGCAATATGCGTGGGTACCATTTATTGGCCCATTGATCGGCGCAGGCTTAGCCGTATTATTCTTCCAATTAGTGGCACCTTAACTCTAGCTAGAGTATATAAAACAAAAACGAATCATAGTTTATCAGGATAGTTCAAAGAAATTATTTTGAATTAGGAGGAGATTATATGGCCTTTCAAGAGGTAATTGATGCAAAACAGCGCATCATACAAGAATTTGTACCCGGAAAGCAGGTTACGATAGCCCATGTTATTGCCAATCCTAAACCAGACCTATTTAGAAAAATGGGGCTCGAGGAAAAAGGTAGAAATGCCATTGGGATTCTTACTATAACACCTGGCGAAGGGACCATTATTGCAGCCGATATTGCAAGTAAATCCGGTGATATCGAAATCGGTTTCATCGATAGATTTTCGGGGGCACTTCTCATAACTGGTGATGTATCTGCTGTTGAATCTGCATTGCGCAGCGTAATTGAAGGATTGCAACGCATATTAGGATTTTTTCCAACAGATTTAACAAGATCCTAATGAAAGGGTAATTATGAGCACCGAAAAGAAAGAAAAACGCATCCTTCTAGTAGGACGTAGCGGTTGTGGTAAAACTACATTAGCCGATACGATTACCCATGGCTCGGCTACGTATCATAAGACACAAGCCATAACGAGAGTGGGAAACTTCATCGATACCCCTGGAGAATATATGGAAAATCCTAATTACTATCGAGGCATTATCTTGCACGCCTATGATGCGGACTTAGTGATTTTTATGATTCCTGCAGGTGATGAAACAACCATATTTCCACCAAGCTTTGGGAACTCCCTCAATCGCGAAGTTATAGGCGTTGTGTCAAAGGTAGATACGGGCAAAGATGTTGAGGCACCTAGGCGCAATCTCAAACTAGCGGGAGCCACTAAGATTTTTGAAATATCAGTTCACGACGAAGAGTCGTTAAAACAATTATGTAACTACATATATAGTTAGTTGAAAGAAGGTTTTTCCATGGACAAAGTTTTTGAAGAACAACTTAATCAATTTATTTTAAATAAGGCGATCATTCCAAAAAGCTTGGGTCTATGGGAACGATATTTCAAGAAAATGTGTCTTGCTTGGCAGGATATGAAACCTGAGATTCATGCTCAGCATATTATCTTTTCGGCAGATAATGGTATTTCCGTTGATGGTCTAATCGGTTATAACTATGAGATTACCCGTAAACAGTCTCAGAATATGATTGATGGTAAAAGTGCAGTTGCTAATTATTGTATCTTTAACCATATTCCTTACGAAGTGGTAGATGTAGGCATTGCTTGTCCACAAGGTATTGGGGTGAATCGAAAGGTTGCTCAAGGCACAAAGAATATATTAGACGGTGCTGCTATGAGCGCTGAAGAATTTGACCTAGCGTACCAAGCTGGATATAACCGCGTTGTCTACTACGCAGAATCTGGTATCAATCTATTTTCCTTCGGTGAAATGGGTGTTGGTAATACCACAACTTCAGCAGCTGTCTTAAGTGGTCTTACAAAACTAGACCCACGGATAACTGTAGGTCCTGGATCTGGTCCTGATGAAGAGGCGTACATGAATCAAAAACGAGAATTTGTACGTACTGCACTATCTCATCATAAGGGACACTTAAATAGTCCAAAAGAGGTAATCAGCCGCGTAGGTGGCTTTGATATAGCCGCTATTACCGGTGCTATGGTAGCTTGTACGGACTTACATATCCCATTTGTTATCGATGGTTATATAACAGCAGTTGCTATGGCTTGTGCTACTCAAATGAATGGAGACGCTCCATTATATGGCATTCCATCTCATTATTCTCGTGAGGTAGGGATGGCAGCAGCATTAGCCTATGCAAATATTCGTCTTGATGAAGTTCCAATCCATGGGCAAATGGCATTAGGTGAAGGAACTGGTGCCGTATTAATGGTACAACTGCTTAAAACAGCACACTTTGCCTTTATGAATATAGGCACTATGGTGGAACTATTAGAAAAATAAATTTGTAATCTTTGCTCTATGTTTTGTAAAAGGAGAGAAAACAGATGACACAAGAAGCATTAGGTATGGTGGAAACTAAGGGCCTAGTAGGCGCTATTGAAGCAGCAGATGCAATGCTTAAAGCAGCTAATGTAGAACTCGTAGGGAATGAAAAAATTGGCTCTGGTCTCGTTACTGTTATGGTTCGCGGTGATGTAGGTGCTGTAAAAGCTGCTGTAGACGCAGGTGCAGCCGCTGCAGAACGCGTAGGCATTGTTATCTCTACTCATGTAATTCCAAGACCACATAAAGATGTAGAAGGTATTTTACCAACAAAGGGTGAATAATTATGGCCGATACTAAAAGTATGGTAGATGAGATTTTAAAGCGTGTATTGATGCGTATCGATGGTGCTGATTTAAGCAAAATTACAGGCGCAACAGGTAATGCATCATGTGCTTCGTCACCTGTAAGTTCACCTACTACAAATCAATTACAAACTTCAATGATTACTGAACATGTAGGCAGTACTACAACAGGCGATACAATTGGCCTTGTAATTGCCAATGTAGACAGTCAAGTATTGGAAGCTATGAAGCTCACTAAGTCATATCGATCTATCGGTATCTTAGGTTCACGTACAGGTGCAGGGCCGCAAATCATGGCCGCTGATGAAGCTGTAAAAGCAACGAATACTGAGATTGTTAGCATTGAACTTGCCCGTGATATGAAAGGTGGCGCCGGTTCTGGTTCCCTTATCATATTTGGTGGCGATGACGTATCTGATGTAAGACGTTCTGTAGAGGTAGCATTGCGTGAATTAGAACGTACCTTCGGCGAGGTATATATGAACGAAGCTGGTCATGTGGAGGTTCAATATACAGCTCGCGCAGGAGAAGCATTAGTGACTGCCTTTGGGACACCAGAAGGTAAAGCCTTTGGCTTGATCGTTGGCCCCAGCAGCTATTGGTGTAGTTATGGCAGATACAGCAGTTAAATCAGCGAATGTAGATGTAGTAGGCTATCGTTCTCCATCGAGTTCAGCTATGAGTAATGAAGTTATTTTACAAATCAGTGGTGATTCTGGCGCTGTTAAACAAGCTGTAAAAGCAGCACGTGATGTAGGATTAGCTTTACTAGAAACTATGGGAGACAGACCTAAGAATAAAGGTAATGCTTACATTATTTAATGAATATTATTTCAAAGAGTCAAATATTCATTACATATCATTATCACGTCGCAATAGATGATACTTTCACAATGTGAATAGGAGGATTCATAATGGCAGAACTAAATGAACAAATGTTACGGGCTATCATTATGGACATAATAGATGAAGTAGGTATGCTCAAGGATGAGCCTGTTCAGGCGACACCGAAAGAAGAACCTAAAACAGAATCTCAAGAACCAGAATTAAAAGATTTGATTCGTCAAATGTTAGTAGATATGCAACGTAGCTAACGTTATAGGAATGCATGAATCCTGTTGCGAATCATCAACAGAAATAGACGTCGGGAGGTGGCATAGTGAAAGATTCACTAGGGTTACTAGAAGTAGCTGGTTTACTGGGGGCTATCACCGCATCAGATGCAATGGTTAAAGCTGCAAATGTACGGTTGATAGGCATAGAAAAGGCGAGAGGCCTTGGCTGGATGACAGTAAAGGTTGCCGGTGATGTAGCAGCTGTGGAAGCGGCTATTCAGACTGGTGTAGCTCTTACAAAAGGAATGAACCTGTATGTAGCTCATAAGGTAATTCCACGGCCTGCAGAAGGCTTAGTAGAATCCTTTAATGATGACTTTACAGATAAGCCAGCTAAAGTATTTGATGATACACAGTTAACTAAGGCGAGTGCTAGTGTTCAAGAAACTAAAGAAATTATAGAAACTGAACCAGTCAAAGCTGAAGTTATAACTTCTAAAACAGAGAAACCCAAAATAGATGAAAAGGTTGTTGAAGTATTAGATGAAATTGTATCTACCATCATAGAACCGAAAAGTTCTAAGTCCACAGGTACAAAGAAAACAACACCAAAGAAAAACTCTAAAAAGAAATAAAGTAGTAAATAATAAAGGAGATTATCATGAATAACGCATTAGGCATGGTAGAAACAAAAGGTTTAGTAGGCGCAATTGAAGCAGCTGACGCAATGGTAAAAGCAGCTAACGTTACATTAGAAGGTACTGAAAAAATTGGTTCCGGTCTTGTAACTGTAATGGTTCGCGGTGATGTAGGCGCTGTAAAAGCAGCGGTTGATGCAGGCTGTGCAGCAGCACAAAAAGTAGGCGAAGTAGTATCTACTCATGTAATTCCACGCCCTCATAGCGACGTAGAATTAATCTTACCTAAGAAAGGATAATAGCTTATGGATCGGGAACAGATTCGTGCTATCGTACGAGAAGTGATCGAAGCCATGTTCGAATCGTCCATTCCCGTAGGTGTGAGCAATAGACATGTCCATCTATGTCAGGCGGACTGGGATGTATTATTCCCGAATCAGGCTATTACTAAGAAAAGTGACTTAAAACAAACTGGAGAGTTTGCTTCAGAACAAACTGTTACTTTAGTGGGGCCTAAAGGGGTCATTCAAAATGTCCGCGTACTAGGTCCTCTTAGAAAGCAGTCACAAGTGGAGGTATCGTTGACCGATGCTCGTGCATTGGGTATAAAACCTCCTATTGTGCTATCTGGTCATTTAGAATCAGCCGTAGAGATTACTCTATGTACTGAAAACGGGGAAATAACAAAACCTATTTGTATCGTTGCAAAGCGACATATTCATATGTCGCCTGATGATGCAAAACGGCTTAATGTAAACGATGGCGATAGCGTTAATGTTGAACTTCAAACGCCAGAACGCACCACTGTATTTGGTGATGTCATCGTTCGGGCCGTGCCTGGTTTTGTCCTAGAACTCCATATTGACACAGATGAGGCAAATGCTGCCAATGTACAAGGTACAGTGATGGCGAGAATTGTACAGTAAAGTAGGTGATATGATGAAGGGTTTGAAAAAGGCAAATAATACATTGCAAGAGTTCTCTGATCTTGTAGAGTCCAAACAAGTGAGCTCTCATAATCAAAAGAATTTGCGCGTAGGTATTGACCTTGGTACATCATCTATTGTCCTATCCGTAGTTAACGACAAAGGTAAACCTATATATGGCGCTTTTGAATACAACGAATCTATTCGAGATGGCCTTGTAGTTGACTATGTGGGAGCTGTTACGATTACGAGAGCTTTAAAGGCTAAGGCGGAAACTGCCTTAGGCACAGAGCTTGTATATGCCGCAGCAGCTGTTCCACCTGGAACGATAGGCAAGAATAAAGAGGTAGTAGGTCATGTTCTTGAAAGTGCCGGTTTTGAAGTAACCTGCATTTTAGACGAGCCTACCGCTGCTGCTAATGTGCTAGGAATCACCGATGGCGCTGTTATTGACGTCGGTGGTGGTACTACGGGCATAAGCATTTTAAAAGATGGCCAAGTTGTATATACCGTAGATGAGCCTACAGGAGGCACTCATATGAACCTCGTGATTAGCGGGGCCTATGGGATTTCCATCCCTGAAGCAGAGGCTTATAAGCGCAATGAAGCGAATAAACGTGATGTATATGCAACCATACGGCCTGTGGTTGAAAAAATGGCAGCTATTTCTAAGCGTGCGTTACATGAGGGTGGCTATGAAAAGGGGACTCCTATTGTTGTTGTGGGCGGTGCTTCTAATTTTGAGGAGTTCACAAAGACTTTCAGTCAATATATAGGTTTACCTGTTCATAAGCCACTGTATCCAGAATTTGTAACGCCCTTAGGGATTGCCATGGGAAGTGAGCATTAATATGGATGCATTAGTTAAACTGGTGCTAGAACGCCTAGAAAAGCGCATGACATCCACTGCTACTTTTATGGTCACAGAGTGCAATAGCTATGATGAGCATATATTGTTGCAGAACCAACTCATTTCTTTCGCTGGTATAGATTATGGTCATATACGAGAGTTAATGCGCGATACATTGGTGCCTTGGGTTGCCTATTTACATCGTGCATTAGCGTATGACTGTGAGGTGACGATACACCTAGCAGTTCCTGTAACCTCGTTGATGAATCCATCAGTCATTCTAGATTGGCCTATCAAATTTCTAGATAAATTTGGTCGTCCTATATATGCCAGTCATCAAGCGTGGATAACGGCCTCTTTTGTTAGATCTTGTGAAAGTCAGTCTATTATCGTCATATATAGGGGACAACGGTTCACCATGGCTGCTCGAGATGAAATCGAGCGCTTAGGTATCACAATAATTGAAGGGAACGAGAAGTATGCAAGTCGGTAAAGTTGTGGGTAGTATCGTATCTACTCAAAAGCATGAATCTCTAAAGGGAATGAAACTGATGATGGTAGATATTCTCGATGGAGAACAAGAGTTGACGGGGCGCATAGAAATCGCCGTCGATACAGTATGTGCTGGTGAAGGTGAATATGTGCTTCTAACTCGAGGCTCATCGGCACGGCATATTTTCGAAGATGATAAAGGCACCGCAGTAGATTGTGCTATTGTGGGTATTATTGATAGTTTTGAAAAATAATTGTATAGGAAATAGCTGGTGCCAGAGTTAAACCTAGTTATTGTGTCACATCATGAATATATCCTTGATTGTGTACACCGTTAGTTGACATGGTCATTGCATCAGCAATGCAACCTATATGGAGGTTCATGATGGAAAACAATACACAGTTGAAAGAAATGATCCGCTCCATGGTTATAGATATATTACAGGGGCAAAAGCAAGAAATGGCCTCATCACAACCTATTAAACAAGTGCCTAGAGGTCAATTTGAGCCAGGTGTATTTGATACGGTTGATGAAGCAATTCAAGCTGCAAAAGCAGCGCAAGCGCGCTTTGAAGATTGCACCTTGGCAACCCGTGAAAAGGTAATAGCAGACATCCGTGCTGCCATGCGTCCACGAGTGCAAGAGCTGGCTCAAAAAACTGTTGAAGAAACAGGAATGGGTCGTGTTGCAGATAAAGTATTGAAATTAAATCTTACACTCGATAAAACACCGGGTGTAGAAGATCTCGTTACAGAGTGTGAAACTGGTGACAACGGTATGACATTATATGAATTGTCTGCCTACGGTGTTATCGGTGCTATTACACCAAGTACAAATCCAGCAGAAACGTTAATATGTAATACCATCGGTATGTTAGCAGCAGGGAATGCTGTATTCTTTAGTGTTCATCCTGGAGCTAAGCATCTTAGTCGATTGCTTGTTAGTGAACTTAACCAAATCATCGCTAAATCGATTGGTATTGAAAACCTTATCGTTACACTTCGTGAGCCATCTATTGAGTCTGCTCAAGAGATGATGTTACACCCAGATGTGAGCCTGTTAGTTGTTACTGGTGGTCCTGGGGTTGTAAAACAAGCGCTTCAAAGTGGCAAAAAGGTTATCGGTGCCGGTGCTGGTAATCCACCAGCCTTTGTAGATGAAACAGCAGATATTAAAAAGGCGGCTCAAGATATCGTTCTCGGTGCTAGCCTCGATAATAATATTCTATGTATCGCTGAAAAGAGCGTCGTTGCCATGCGTCAAATTGAGCCACAGCTAGTTCAAGAAATGGTGAAAGCAGGATGCGTCCTCATTGAAAATCAACAAGATATTCAACGCTTAGTGGATTTAACTGTATTACCGAATGGGACACCAAATAAACAGTTTGTCGGTAAGAATGCAAGCGTCATTCTTGATGCGGCACATATTCCGTACAACGGTGATCCACGATTAATCATCATGCGTACACCAAAAGACCATCCATTTGCAGTGATTGAAATGTTAATGCCTATTCTACCTGTTGTAACGGTAGATAGCTTTGATGAAGGTCTCGATGTATGCTTGATGTTAGAAGCGGGCTTACATCATACGGCAACCATGCATTCTTTGAATATGGAACGCCTCAATCGTATGGCCCGTAAGATGAAAACATCTATTTTTATTAAGAATGGTCCATCCTATGCAGGGCTTGGTTTTAGTGGTGAAGGTACGACAACCTTTACAATTGCTACACCTACTGGGGAATCTACTACATCAGCACGTTGCTTTGCACGCCGTCGTAGATGTTGCTTAACAACAGGATTCAATATTCGATAGGTGGTGAGCATATGAATAAATGGACTTTTCCAACCCAAATTTATGCAGGACCAGATTCGTTGAATCGTCTTACAGAATTTAATAATGAATCCATCCTTATCATATGTGATCCATTTTTAAAAGATTCTCCGAGCCTTACGTATGTGATGGGATTAATGGATAGTAAAAATAAGGTGACTATTTATACTGATGTAGTACCTGATCCACCTATAACCCATGTTGTAAAGGGCATTGAATTTATGGAAGGTATTAAACCGACCGTTATCATTGCCATTGGTGGGGGATCCTGCATCGATATGAGCAAAGGTATAGCATATTTCGGTCGTAAGCTAAAGCATATGGATATTAAATCCTTCATCGCAGTTCCTACTACTAGTGGCACAGGATCTGAAGTAACCGCCTTTGCTGTTCTTACAGATAGCGAAACGCAAATTAAGTATCCTCTTGTGGATGATGCGGTATTACCTGATGAAGCTTTATTAACGCCATTGTTTGTAAAAACATCTCCACCAAATGTTACTGCATTTAGTGGGATGGATGTACTTGTTCACGCTCTTGAAGCCTATGTGGCAACGGCGGCAAATAATTTTACTGATGCATTGGCACAACAAGCGATTGAGCTTGTTTTTGAATATTTACCAAAATGTCATAAGCCAACAGCAACAGAACAAGACCGCATGTCTATGCACGAAGCATCATGCCTTGCAGGGCTTTCCTTTAACAAGGCTGGCGTAGGTATCGTTCATGCCATGGCTCATCAGTTGGGAGGACAATTCCATGTGCCTCATGGCCTAGCTAATAGTATGCTCTTGCCGTATGTAATTGGATTTAATTGCTCCCACAATCCGGCGGTAGCTAAAAAATATGCTCATTTATCTGCTAAATTAGGCTTTGCAGATCATAATGCGTCAGAGGTGGATAAATTAGCTGCTCTTATAGAAGCTATCGTTACATTGCAACATACATTAGACTGTCCAATGAATCTGACAGCCTTTGGTGTAGATAAAGCTGTATCGGAAACTAAGCTCGACCTTATGGCAGATAGAGCACTAGAGGATATGTGTTACAGATTTAATCCATATCCAGCTAACCATGATGATCTTATTGGTTTATATAAAAAAGTATTGTAATTTATATAGATTGAGTACTATATAGATTGAATACTAAAACTAGAAATATAAGACTGAAAAAAGAGACTTTAATGATTTCATTGAAGCCTCTTTTTTTATTTGTATAGGAATAGATAGTATTACTGAGGTT
>NZ_QSDY01000021.1 GCF_003463825.1 Veillonella sp. AM51-8BH | reverse complement strand
CATAAATTTTGTTATTTACTATTTCATAGTTAATATCTTCACCTATATGAGCACAATCATTTAAATAATGAGTTATTATCGAAAAAGAATCATCATTCAAATCAGAAAACCCTATTAAATTTTTTGAATCAGTTAGAGCCTTTTCGGCTAATGATAATTTAGAAAAAAAAGCCTAAGCAAAAATACTCTGTATAAGGTAACTCCTTATTTCTTTTATAGTGTGCTATAGCTTCATATATTGGAACTCTCATACCTCACCAACTTACTTTAATATGATAACAATTTAAAAATCGTACTCTAATTATTTCTATCTATAATAATCGTCCTCGTAATCGTCTTTATACCGTATTGCATCTAGATCTGATGGAGATAATACATTCCCTTCTTCATCAACATATTCACGGAATTCATTAAAGTATACACCTGGAATATCTGATTCTTCTAACTCAGGCATATCCTCATGATCAATATCCCAAAATTCAATCTCTACAGTTTGATTTTGATGTTCCACAGAAATATTAGATTTGGTTCTATTATCTTCTGATTTTATTTTTGGTTCTTTAGAAATATTGCTATCCGATGAATTAATTCCTAAAAATTTTAATAAACTACTTATCATTACACAACACTCCCTTGCACCAATGATATATTAATTGTATTGTAGCAAAATATATAAAAATAAGCACTATATCCTATTCCAGGTATAGTGCTTACTTTATATGCGATACATATTTTATATTATATTATGCCCCAAAGAGTGACATTTGTTCGTCTTCAGGTAGTTCACCACAGCATTTGAGTTCTTTCATAAGATCAATGATAGTGTTAGATACCTTACAACGACGTTGTAAGTCTTTTAGAGATGTAAACGGACGTTCTTCTCGTTCAGCAACGATAGCATCAGCTACAGTTTCACCTAAGGAATCAATAGCTAAGAATGGCGGCAATAAGGCACCATCTTTAATGCTAAAGCGTCTAGCTTCGGAGTGTTGAATATCTACATTAATAAAACGGTAGCCACGTTGATACATTTCCATAGATACTTCTAAAGCGCTCATAAGGTCCTTATCTTTAGGACTGGCAGCGCGATCAAGAGCCTTAATACGATTGAACTCAGTCATTTGAGTTTTAAGGTCTCCCGTCATGATGCGTAAGTCAAAGGCCTTTGCACGAATGGAGAAGTATGCTGCATAAAATGCCAATGGATGGTATACCTTAAACCAGGCAATACGGAATGCCATCATTACATAGGCAACCGCATGAGCACGTGGGAATAGATAGGAAATCTTTTTACAAGATTCAATAAACCATTCAGGAATATTATTTTCACGCATTTCTGCTTCAAATTCCGTCGTAGCTTGCCCTTGTTTATTCCGTTTTTCAATGCCCTTCCCTTTACGCACGTTTTCCATTACGAAGAAACTATGCTTTCTATCCATGCCGCGATGGATCAAGAAGTTCATTACGTCATCACGGGTGGAGATGGCTTCGTTCAACTTACAAGTACCATTTTTAATAAGGTCTTGGGCATTGTCGAGCCATACGTTTGTACCATGAGAGAAACCAGAGATACGAACTAAATCAGAGAATGTTTGCGGACGAGAGTCTTCAAGCATGCCCCGTACGAACTTCGTACCACATTCAGGCACAGCCAAGCTGGCTACTTGGTCGCCTTGCAATTGTTCAGGTGTTAAACTAATCCCTTCTGTAGAAGAGAATAAACTCAATGTTTTTGGATCATCAAATGGTATAGTTTTTGCATCTATACCGGTTAAATCCTCTAGCATACGAATGATTGTGGGATCATCATGGCCCAGAATATCAAGCTTAGTCATACGACCTTCAATAGAGTGATAGTCAAAGTGCGTCGTTAATACGCCACTTTCCTTCTTATTTGCAGGATGCTGTATAGGTGTAAAGTGATGCACATCCATGTCACGCGGACATACCATGATGCCACCAGGATGTTGGCCTGTAGTATTCTTTACGTTTGTAAAACCTTTTGCTAAATGTTCAAAGAAACCACTACGAGCTTGAATGTCTCTAATTTCAGCGTACTTTTTAACATAACCAAATGCCGTTTTATCAGCGATGGTACCGATAGTACCGGCTTTAAATACATTGTCACGGCCAAATAGTTCTTCCGTATATTTGTGAGCTTTTGCTTGGTAATCACCGGAGAAGTTAAGGTCAATGTCTGGAACCTTATCACCTTCGAAACCAAGGAAGATAGCAAACGGAATATCATGACCATTTGTTTGTAACGCATGACCGCACTCAGGGCAGTCTTTACGAGGCAAGTCAAAGCCACCTGCATATTCGCCTTTTTCAAAGAATTCTGAATATTTACAATTAGGACATACATAATGCGGCGGTAATGGGTTTACCTCTGTAATCTCAGACATGGTAGCTGCAAAAGAAGACCCTACAGAACCACGAGACCCTACAAGATAGCCATCATCAAGAGATTTTTTTACTAGCTTATGAGCAATGTAATACAATACGCCATAACCATTTGATATAATACAATCCAATTCATAGTCTAAACGCTCTTGTACAACACGTGGCAATGGATCACCATAAATAGCCTTTGCATTTCTATAGCACATTTCTGTGAAAGCTTCATCAGCGCCTTCAATTTTTGGAGAATATGTGCCGTCTGGAACTGGTTTGATATCTTCGATGCTATCATTAATAGCACGAGTATTAGTAACAACTACTTCATAGGCCTTTTCTTCACTTAAATACGGGAAGGATGCCAACATTTCATCTGTAGTACGCAAGTGCAAATCTGGTTGTTCATCTGCATCTGGATACCCACATGCAGTTAACATAATTTCACGATATATCTTTTCTTCTGGTGTTAAATAATGAACATCACAAGTAGCACATACCGGTTTATTTAAAGCTTCCCCTAATTCGATAACGGTTTTATTCATATCGATAAGAGCTTGCTCATCAGGCATGAGTCCTTTACGAACCAAGAACATATTGTTCGTATGTGGTTGAATTTCAAGATAGTCGTAGAAGGAGGCTACCTCTAGTAATTCTTCCTTTGTAGCGCCACGGACGATGGATTGCATAAGCTCCCCTGCTTCACAAGCAGAACCGATGATAATACCTTCACGATGTTCTTCAATAACAGAACGTGGTAAACGAGGGCGAACCTTGTAATGTTCTAAGTGAGATATAGAAATCATCTTATACAGATTACGTAAACCTACCATATTTTTAGCTAACAAGATAATATGGTACCGTTTATCTTTTTCTTTTTTCTTCTTCTTATCTACTACAGGCTCTTCGTCACGCGTTACCGTTTCATCATCGATAAGGTAACCTTCTACACCATAGATAACCTTAACGCCAAGCTCTTTACCAAGAGCTTGAGCCTCAGGGAAGGCTTGTACTACGCCATGATCTGTAATAGCCACCGCAGGATGGCCCCATTTTTTTACAGTTTTAAATAGATCCTTAACAGATACGAGAGCATCCTTATCACTCATCTTAGTATGTAAGTGAAGCTCTACGCGGGAGTCTGGTCGGTTTTCTGTGCGCTCTACACTCGTAGTTTCCATAGCTCGATGCTTCGAATAGATAGGATATAATCCTTATCAAATCGATCATCAAAGCTAACGCTACCTTGTACTCGAACGCGTTGTAAGCCTTTTAGCTGTTTAAGTAACGCATCCCCCTCTTCAGGACTGTTTGTAAACTTAATAAATTTAATGCTATTTGTATCATCTACGATGCTACCGTTAACTATACTTTTACCAGTCTTAGTATCACGTTTATCTAAGCCTACAAATACACCTTCAAAGATAACGCTTGGCGTATCTAAGGTACCCATGATTTTAGAGGTAACACCTTCAAATTTAGGCCCTAAAATCATACCTTCATCAGTAGGAGCATCCTTCGGCGCACGGCGAGGATATTTGCTATCCCCTTCACTACCTTTAGCCGTAGATTTTGTGGTACTTTTAGGTGCAAAACCTTTGCTTGCTTTAGGTGTACTGCTTACAGAAGCAACAGTATCACTACCGCTAGATGCGGCAGCCGTTTGATTAGAACGAGACACAACAACTGGACTATTGTTGAAATAGCCTAACTCAACAGCCTCTACGAATGGAGCAAAATCATCTTCGTCAACATCATCATATTCATCTTGTTGATCATAACCAGCAAAGGACTTGCCTCTTGGTGCTTGATTTTTAGCCTCTTCAGCCTCACGTTGTGCCTCTGCAGCTTCAATCCATTCACCAGCGCCGCAGCCACCACCATAATAATAGGTGTCTAAACCTTCCCCAGTTTCAGTATCTACCTTCCAGGCGAAGCAACAAGCAGTATCGGTATTAGTAGGAATATCGTCAAAATAGATATTTTTTTCCTTATACCATGCAGACAATCTTTCACGCAAACTAAGTAATGTGGAAAATGCAGAGTCCGCTGCTTGAATCGTCACATGTTGGCTATGACAGTTTACATAGAAGGATGATTTCTTATTCTGTTTTGGTACAACACGATAACGTACTTTCATTTTTATCCTTTATACCCACAATAGGTAATACATAAATCTCTAAATCGCCAAATATCGCCCCTGCTACTACGGCTATCCAAAATAATCTCATAGAGCCCTTTTAATAAAGCTCGTAGCGCCTTAATTGAAATTCTAGGACTCGCCTCATAAGCTAGCTTAATTGGATATGGTTTAAATGACGAATCATAATCCTTACATAGGTTTTGTATAGCTTGAACAGACATTCCCGCTTGGCGACATTCACTAACTAGTAACTGTAAACGTAATTGCCCCTCAATATAGCTCATAGCACGGTCTAATTCTTTATAGCCGAACATAAACGGAAATAGTTCAAGTAATGTATCAATATCTCGCTTTAACAGAGCCTCTTTAAAGGTGAAAATATTTTTAGCTCCATAATCACTACCATTTTCTTCGAGGAACTCTTTCGTAATGACTTTATCACCTGTTATTTGTAAAAAATAGCGGTCAAATTCGGTTCTCATAAAAGAAACTGGTACATCTTGCCACAAATCGATGAGATGCGCTACATATTCCTGTGCATCAGGTGTCATTTTAAAACCATTAGACGTACAGTACTGACGTATCCACATTACAAGGTCTGCCCCTTCAAGGCGCTTACATTGATGATTTGGTATTTTATCTAAAATCTCTTTATTTTGCTTGATGCGTTTATCAATCATATCATGATAAATCAAAAGGATGGGATTATCTCCATTATATTCCATAATGAGTTCATATAATGGAACCCAAGCATCGCTATTTTTACCGCTTTTACGAATAATAGGTAAATTCACTAAACAAAATACCTTTTGATCGCCAAAGAGCGAATCTTCACATAGCTTTTCACTTATTTTCTGTGGCCCAGCTTCATCATCTAATACGGTTACTGGAAGGTCAGGATAGGCACTTAAAAATTTACGTTTTTCTTCTTCAATTAATTGTGGCTCATCGCCATAAATGAGTTGAATATGTGCCATAGTTCCTCCTTTCACAGATAGATATCTTTAATGTAACTGTACCCCATTATATACATGTGTTCTGATGATGGGTCCACATCGCGTAATGCACCATGAGGACTACTAAATAAAACAGTATTATCCGGTAATATGCGACCAATTTCGTTCATTATACTAGATCGACTCGTAATAAATAATGTATTAGTCTTATCATTTAATTTTAGATTTTTTTCTCCTCTTTGTCCATTATATACATCGATTTCTTTCATACTATTTTTATATATTGTTTTTGCAGATCCGTTACTATGAAAGTAGTCTACTTTTACAACTTTTGGATTGACACCATATGCCCGTATAGCTTGATTGATAAGCCTTTCATTAGGTGTTGTTTTAATATGGTCTGGCGCATCAATTAATACATAGGCCCCTTCGTGATTGGGTTCAATGCAAAGTAATACATTACACTGCTTCATTGGAATATAGTGAACCAATGCATCCTTATTATGATGTGTCACATAATATGAAGCCCCAAAGGTTGTGACTATAAAGAACAAACACAACACTATATAAATAGTATACTGTTTTCTATGTGTCAAAAAGTACGTAAATAAACCTAATAAGACAAAATACATATAAGCACAATAAGGATTCATCATGCCTAACCAAAGTAAACTGCCACTACGACCTAACACATGATTTAAATATAAGGATAAGCGTAATAGTGCATCTATCAAAGACCATAGAAACGATATCGGCAATACATAGCTAATAACCGTACTTATAAAAATTAAAACGATAGATAAATCTAATAAAGGAGCTACTATACAAGCTGCTAATAAACTAGCAATACTAATATAGTGAAAGTAATACAGCTGTAACGGCAAGATAAGCAACTGTGCAGATACACATAATACAAGGGGTGTTTTAATCCATTTTGGTAGCCATTGAATACGTTCATATAATACTTTTCCCCATATGAGCAAACCATAGGTTGCACCAAAGGATAGCTGAAAGCTTACATCAAAGATAGAAAAAGGATCATATACTAGACATAGTATGGCACATATACATAACGCCTGCTTAGCTTGATATAATCGCCCTTTTACGTAAGCCATGCACATGAGTATGCTCATCATTGTAGCCCGTACAACAGGAGCATCGCCACCAACGACACCACAATACATGCAAGCTACTAAAATGCCAATAGTCAAACTAGTTCGTTTTCTTAATTTAATAAGTCGTCCCAGTCCATATACCAGTGCTAATAAGAGCGCAATATGTGAACCTGATATAGATAGAATATGAATAAGCCCTGTATAGGAAAAATCCTTCATTGTATCTTCCCCTAGCTCACTATAATGGCCACCTAAAGCTAATGATTGTGCTAATACATGTTGTGGACCCTCTAGATAATTAGAAATAGTTTTATCTATAGACTCACGTATTGATCCACAAATAAATAAGAGTTTCCTATACAGTTTTTCAGAAAAGGGCTCTTTATAGTTGAATGCTTGTAAGTCTTTATTTGTAGCAGTTCTATATACACCATCGTAGATTCGCCCTCGAGAATTGGAACTCATATATCGACCGCGAAGATTAATACGACCTTCCTCTTCGATAAGAATAAGGACTTTGGTGTACCTTCTACAACTGCGTATTCCCCTAGTCGTATGGGATGTTTGGTGGTAGACACCTTTGAATATACCTGTAACCTTCCCTGTGCATTAATATAATCATTTTTGGCAGTATCTTTATAAGGATGTAAGCTATGGATTTCAATGGTATATTTGTAATACTCCTGTCCGTTCAAATTTACTTTTTCAGGAGCAGTTACAACCGTACCAAGATATTCTCCTTCTTGCTGCAAATAATATGATGTATAGCTATTAAAATGTATAATCCGTAAATCTGTTTGGTAATACGACAGTCCTACAAAAACGGACACTAAAACTATTAACTTACCAAGTGATCGCCACCAATTAGACGATTGTAAGACTTTAAAAACACCGACACCTATAATGGCTATCCCTATAGACAAAATGTAGTGCATTTGATTGAGTACAGGAAAATAATTTCCATACCCTAGTATTGTTCCTATAATGATAGATCCTAATATAACATGTGCCCATTGACTATGAGTTAACACCACTTTTGTACGATCAATAATATTTGTATGTAGTGGCATACCTTCGTGATTAAAATTTTGATTCTTAAATTGTAATTTTGTCTTTAATTTTCTTAAATACGCCGTCACCAATGCCCTTCACCCCCTTGATACCTTCAACGGAAGTAAAGGGGCCTTTTTGTGAACGATATTCCTCAATTCTTTTAGCCATGGCAGGGCCTATACCTGGCAGAGAGTCTAATTCTTTTGCAGTGGCAGAGTTTATGTTTATCTTATTACCACGCAATAACACTTCAGGATTACCGTGAAAGTTAAATACTACATGGATATGATCACCTGCAGTAACTGGCTTAGCCATATTTACCGACTCTACATCTGCATACGGTAATAGTCCTCCTGCAAGCTTAACAATATCACCTACAGTAGCCGAGCTTTCAAGCTCATATAAACCAGGTGATACTACAGCGCCTGTAATATAAGCGATTGGTTTATTAGGCTGTTGTTCTACAGTAGATATAGAAGAATTTCCATCTATACCCCCTTCAGCTAGGACAGAATCGCTTTCATCTGTTATAATAGGCCATAGGAAATAAATTCCTACTAAAATACATAGGATTAATACAATTATCATATAGGGCTTCAATTTAACTTTCATAGTGCACCTCCTACTGAAGGATTTCCCTATGAAAAATAAAACTCCTACCACTGACTCTATTAGTCACACTAGCAGGAGTTTAACAATTGATGTCGAATTAAAGGAGAAATTATGAATCAAGATACATTAAGAAAATACGCCCATACATTACTAAAGTACGGCGTAAATTTACAACAGGACCAAACATTAGTTATTTCTGTTGATGTAGAAAACAAAGACTTTGCAGTGATTGTTACTGAAGAAGCTTATGAACTTGGTGCTAAGGAGGTTGTTCTGAACTGGAGATGCTCCCCAATTGCCCGTCAACGTTTATTGCATGCTAACGAATCTGTTTTAGAAAAACCAGCTAACTGGATTCCTGAATTCTACAAGCAGTACATCGATGAAAAGGCTGCCTTCTTATCGTTAATCAGTGCTAATCCAAAAGCCTTAGAAGGCATCCCAACGGATCGTATTTCCTTACAATCTCGTAACTTAAATAAAGTGTTATCCTTTTATCATACAGCCATCATGAATTCTTCTGTTACATGGTGTGTTGCCTCTGTACCAACAGTACTTTGGGCAGATTTATTAGGCTATGAAGGTACAGACGAAGAAAAAATTAATCAATTATGGGAAACATTATTGAAACTTTGCCGCATTGAAGGTGTAGAACCAAAAGATACGTATCGTCATCATATGGCAAAATTACGTCACCGCTGTGAAGCATTGAATAAATTAGACTTAAAGGCATTGCGTTATACTTGTGAAAATGGTACTGACCTCCTATTAGAATTGCCAGAAGGTCATATTTGGCTAGGTGGTGAAGAATCCTCCAAAGATGGTACTATTTTCAATGCTAATATACCTACAGAAGAAGTTTTCTCTGCTCCACAATACAATGGCGTTAATGGTATTGTGTACAGTACAAAACCTTTAATTTACCACGGTAATACTATTTCTGATTTCTCCTTTACGTTTAAAGAAGGTAAAATCGTTGAATATACAGCCAAAGAAGGTTATGAAGTATTGAAAGAATTAGTAGAAACTGATGAAGGTTCCCACTACCTCGGCGAAGTTGCTTTAGTTGATCACTTCAGCCAATTAGTCAATCTAACCAAATCTTCTTCGAAACATTGTTTGATGAAAATGCGTCCTGCCATTTAGCAATTGGTGCCTCTTATCCAACATGCCTCAAAGATAGCGATGGTTTATCTGAAGAAGAATTAAAAGAACGCGGCCTTAACCACTCCTTAACACATGTAGACTTTATGATTGGCCATGAACGTATGAACATCAAAGGCTATACTCGTGACGGTCAAGAAGTAGACATTATGATTGATGGTCGTTTACAAGTATAAACATAACTACAAAACATAACTACAAAACAATCATAAATTGGATGACAGCAAAGAACTATATGTCTAGTCTAACGTCTCTAGTAGATATCAATTTATATTGGGAAACTACATATGAAACAGACCCTATATACGCTTGTATATAGGGTCTGTTGATAATAGTAAAAATTTATTCTATTACAATGTGATATTTAAAGTACGGCCTGTAGGTTTATATTCAATAATCTCTACACCTGCAGTTTTTAACATTCGCTTAGATGCTTTAACCTCTTTCGTATCTTTATAAAGGTCATCGCGGTAGATAACGGCCTTAATACCACTTTGAATGATTGCCTTAGCACATTCATTACAAGGGAATAATGTAACATAAATCTTGGAACCCTCTAGAGAACCACCGCGATAATTTAGGATTGCATTGAGTTCGCTATGTACAGTATAGAAATATTTATTATCATCTGCTGTATCGCGTTCCCATGTGAAATCATCATCACTACAATTTAAAGGCATACCATTGTAACCAATGGATAAAATTTTATTGTCATTGCTTACGATGCAGGCACCTACTTGTGTATTAGGATCTTTAGAACGTTGTGCTGCCAAAATGGCAACGCCCATGAAGTATTCATCCCAGGAAATATAATCGCTACGTTTTGCCATAATTACCTCACTATAAAATAAGCCCCCTTCTACCTATGTAGTTGGGGGCTTACAGTATTAAACGAATAGAATATCGTTATTTAACAACGATATTGACAAGTTTACCTGGTACGTAAATAACTTTTACGATATTTTTACCTTCTGTAAACTCTTGAACACGGCTAGATTCTTTAGCCATTGTTTCTAATTCTTCTTTCGTAATATTTACAGAAACAGTAAGTTTATCACGAACTTTACCATTTACTTGTAATACTACTTCTACTTCATCTACAACAAGAGCAGCCTCTTCGTATACAGGCCAGTTTTCAGTGTGGATGGATGTAGTTTCACCCAATTCATGCCACAACTCTTCTGTCATATGAGGAACGAATGGTGCTAAAAGAAGTAATAAGGAATGAGTCAATTCATTAGCCAAAGCGCTATTGATTGTTTCAGCTTTATCCTTATGAGCGTACATAGCATTTACAAGTTCCATGATGGCGGAAATAGCTGTATTGAAGTTAAAGTTGTTATCGAGGTCTTCTGTTACCTTTTTGATAACGCGGTGTAATTCACGACGCAATGCAAATTCGTCTTTTGTAAGTTCACCAGTTACATTTTTCTTAGCTTCTTCGTTGTATGCATCAACAATACGCCATACACGACCTAAGAAACGGTAAGAACCTTCAACACCTTGGTCAGACCAATCAAGGTCACGATCTACAGGAGCTGCAAATAGAATGAATAAACGTGCAGTGTCTGCGCCATAAGTATTGATAATTTCTTCAGGAGAAACTACATTCCCTTTGGATTTAGACATTTTGCTGCCTTCTTTAAGAACCATACCTTGTGTCAACAAACCACGGAATGGTTCGTTAGCTTCGATAAGGCCTAAATCATGAATAACTTTCACAAAGAATCGGGAGTACAACAAGTGCAAGATAGCATGTTCAATACCGCCGATATATTGGTCAACGTTCATCCAGTAGTTAGCAATTTTTTTATCGAATGGAACTTGGTCGTTTTTAGCGTCTGTATAGCGCAAGAAGTACCAAGAGGAATCGATAAATGTGTCCATTGTGTCTGTTTCACGACGTGCAGGACCACCACATTTAGGACATGTAGTATTTAAGAAGCTTTCAGATGTAGCCAATGGAGATACGGCACCAGATTCAAATTTAACGTCTTCTGGCAAGCGTACTGGCAACTGTTCTTCAGGAACGAGTTGTTCACCACATTTTTCACAATATACTACAGGAATTGGCACGCCCCAATAACGTTGACGAGAAATCAACCAGTCGCGAAGACGGAAGTTTACTTTACCTTCACCAATGCCGCGTTCGTTAAGAGCAGCTGTAATAGTTTTACGAGCCTCTTCAGATGTTTGGCCGTTATAATCGCCAGAGTTAACTAGAATACCATCTTCATGGTACCATTCTTGCCATTTTTCAAGGCTATATTCTTCGCCTTCCTGAGCTACAACTTGTTTGATTGGCAAATCATATTTATGAGCAAATTCCCAGTCACGTTCATCATGTGCAGGGGAACCCATTACAGCACCAGTACCGTAGTCTACTAATACATAGTTAGCAATCCAAACTGGAACTTGTTCGCCAGACATAGGGTTTACTGCATAGGAACCAGTGAACATACCTTCTTTAGGTGCATCTGTAGATGTACGATCGATATCGCTCATATTGCGCATACGCGTAATGAAAGCTTCTAATTCAGCTTTATTAGGAGCATTTTCAATAAGGCGTTCTACATATGGATGTTCAGGAGCCAATACTACATAGCTTACGCCATAAATAGTATCAACTCGTGTAGTATACACAGATACACGTTCATTAATGGATGGAACTTCGAAGGAGAACTCTGTACCTTCAGAACGGCCAATCCAGTTCTTTTGCATCAATTTAACGCGTTGTGGCCAGTGATCAAGAGTGTCTAAATCAGTTAACAAGCGATCAGCATATTCGGTAATACGCAAGAACCATTGAGACAAATCTTTTTTCTCAACTGGGTTATCACAACGCCAGCAAGCACCGTCGATAACTTGTTCGTTCGCCAATACAGTATGGCACGTTTCACACCAGTTTACTTTAGCTTCTTTTTTGTATGCTAAGCCTTTTTTATAAAATTGTTGGAAGAACCATTGCGTCCATTTGTAATATCTTCTTTACATGTTGCAACTTCACGGTCCCAATCATAGGACAAGCCAAGTGCTTTTTGTTGCAACTTCATGTTCTCGATGTTGTCTAGTGTCCATGTTTTAGGTGCAATACCATGTTTGATAGCCGCATTTTCAGCAGGCATACCAAAGGAGTCCCAGCCCATTGGATGCAGCACGTTGAAGCCCTTCATTTTTTTGAAACGAGCTACTACGTCACCGATGGAATAGTTACGCACGTGACCCATGTGTAAGTTACCAGATGGGTACGGGAACATTTCTAATACATAGTATTTTTCTTTAGATTCATCATATTCTGTTTTAAATGTATGGTTATCTTCCCAATACTGTTGCCACTTTTTCTCAATATCTTGGGCTACATATTTTTCATTCATGTAGGGGCCTCCTCATATAGTCAACCTCATTAGTTGCCGTTTTATAATCAATATTTTTATTTTACTACTTACTATGAAAGCAGTCAAACTCTAGCGTTTTACTACTTGTACAGATTTTGTTAATTCGTTTTTAGTAGTTGTATTTTGAACAGAACCATGACTCTTATAAGAAGCAATTTTATCCTTTACCTCTTGTGCATCACGTTCCTTTTGCGCTTTAGCCTCTTCTTCTAAACGTTTTTTCTCCGCTTTAGCTTGCTGCGCTTCTTCCTTAGCTTTACGTTTAGCTAATTCTTTTTCCTCTTTAGCCTTGCGTTTAGCTTCTGCTTTTGCGGCTTTTGCCTTTTCTTTTTCCTCTAAGCGCAATTTATATTGTTCAAGTTTAGTTAATGGTTTTGTTTCTTCTACTACAGGTTCAGGAACAACCGCTGTAGGAGATTTAGGGATGCCACGACCTAAGTCTTTACCTTGAATCATAGCGATAGTACTTTCATCTTCAAAGCCTTTACGCCATGCAGCAAAACCACCAAGCTGTAATTCTTTTACGAGATCTAGTTTCAAACCTAAAGACGTATTATCTTCAAACCAGATACGGTCAGAACCAGAGCCAGTTGGAATGGATAAATAATATAGTTTTAATCGATCATCCCAAGTCATTTTATCTTTATAATTTGCAAAATAGCTACCTGTGTTTTTCATAGCCAAAGTTTCGCCTTTTGTATATCCATTAGTATCATGCCATAAGCGCATATAGAATGGTACACCAAGTACCAATTTTTGAGATGGTACTTCAGAAAGCATTTTTTCTGTATGGTTGCGAACCCATGGATAACTTGCTACAGGACCTGCTGTTGTACTTTTAGCCCATGTTTCGTCATAGGCCATGAGAACTACATAGTCTACGGAATTAGCAAAGGCACTGCGGTTATATACTAAGGACCATTCTGGGCTATCAGAATAACCAGTTACATCGATGGATGTTTTAATATTGTATTGATGTAAATGGTTAGATAAATACGCTACAAATGCTGTTAAACGATCACGATCGGCATAATCAATATTTTCAAAGTCAAAGTTATAGCCATCAAAGCCGTAAATATAAGCATATTGCACGAGGTTATGTGCATATTTTTTCCATACAGATTGATCTGCTAAGATACCACTAGTAAAGCCAGGATCAAAACGATTCGTAATCAAAGGCCATACGTGGTAACCTTTACTCTTATAATCGTTAACATAATCAATACTTACATTAGGACTTGCTTCGAGGCCCAGGCTATGCAATTTAAACCAGCTTGGAGAAATGATATTATCGCCGCTAGCATTAAGTTTTGCTTGATATGGAGTCCCCTGTGTTGGCCATGGATCAAAGGCCCAAGACAATGGTGTTTGCATTGTATAAGGAGCTTTTACTGTAGAGGCTTGCGGTGCAGGACCTAATGTTAATTGACCATTGACCTTTGTATAGCTCACACCGAGCATAGCTGGATCAGACTCAATATCGACATAGGTAATGCCATTTTTACTTGTAGTTGGCAATTTTACAGGTTCACCAACGGCAGCAGGATTTAAAACAATAGCATTTCCTTGTAACTCTGTTTGAGGTACATACACCGTATAGGATGTTTTATATTGATTTGCTTCGTAATGACGTGTTGTATTTGCTAAGAATTGGTCAACGGGAACCAATACCTCAGCTTGTACTGCAGTCGTAGATAATGCGGACATTACTAAAGCTGTTAAGGATTTTAAAATAGTAGATTTACGAATCATGAACTCTCCTAACTCTAGCCCCATAAGGGGATATAATTTTAATCTCTATATTATACCATATTATATAGAATTCATCTCAGTTGTTGCATGAAGGGTGCATGTAATTTATAATTTACCTTATACAATACAAGTAATTATAAAAGGAGTTTTATATGCATCAATATCTATTCTTTATAGGGGACTTCCCTATAAGAGCCTATGGTGCCATGTTAGCCTTAGCTATCATCTGTGGTGCCTCTGTTGCCTATTTTTTATTAAAAAAAGACGGACGAGGTTGGCATGAACATATCATCGACTTTTCCATTACTGTTGCCGTAGCAGGTCTCATTGGTGCCAGATTATGGGATGTGTTCTTCTTTGATTGGCAGTACTATGGCAATCATTTACTAGAAATCCCCTTTGTATGGCAAGGTGGCATGGCCATTCAAGGCGGTGTCGTTCTTGGCACCATTGCAGGCTATTGGTACTTACGTAAAAATAATATCGACTTTTGGGCTTTTGCCGATTTATTTGCACCAGCATTGATTTTGGCACAATCTGTAGGCCGTATGGCAAATCTCTTAAATGGCGATGCCTTTGGTCATCCTACGGGCGGTAATTTTGGTATTCTCTACCCTGAAAGCACGTTAGCACATCGCACCTACGGCAATCAACCATTATGGCCTGCGGAAATTTGGGAAGGTCAAATCGATATTCTTATCTTTGTAGCCCTCCTATTATTTAGCTCCTTTAAACATGCTAAAGGTCAAGTATTCGTGCTTTATGCGATTCTCTATTCTACAGCTAGATTCTTCCTTGAATTTTTGCGCGGTGACTATGTAAACTTAACATTAGGCTTAAAATCTGCTCAAATGACTAGCTTGATTGTCATCATCATTGGTATCTGTGTATTTATCTATCTAGGCTATCTAGAAAAGAAAAATCAAAAAATAATTGTTGCTACAGAGCCTACAGTTAAAACTAAAAAACGTAAATAAAACAGTAAATAATAAAAATCCTTCATTCCTAGGTATGTGAATGAAGGATTTTTTTATGTAAGTCATAATTTATGATTGATCTAACAAGCTAAATCAATACGTAAATAACTTATCTTATAAATTTTCTTTAGCTTTTAATGCATCCAGTTCTTCTAATGCTCGATTAGCAATGAGTGCATTTTTCTCTTTTTTCTTACGTACTTTTTGAGGCCATGGATCCATGATGCCAAAGTTGACATTCATCGGTTGGAAGTTAGACCCTTCGTAGTTAGAAATATAGTGGCTAAGGGAGCCGATCGCCGTAGTTTTAGGGAAATCAATAAATGAGCGTTCCTCTAAATAACGTTCTACTTGAAGACCTACCATAAGACCACTCGCAGCAGATTCTAAATACCCTTCTACGCCTGTCATTTGACCAGCGAAGAATAAACGCGGTTCCTTTTTAAGTTGGAACGCATGATTCAACAACTCAGGAGAATTGATATACGTATTGCGATGCATAACGCCATAACGAACGAATTCAGCATTTTCAAGACCTGGAATCATACCAAATACACGCTTTTGTTCGCCCCATTTTAAATGAGTTTGGAAGCCTACCAAGTTAAACATAGTGCCTTCCTTATTTTCCTTACGCAATTGAACAACTGCATAAGATTCCTCATTGGTACGCTTATCTACTAAACCAACTGGTTTTAATGGTCCATAGCGCAATGTATCTTCCCCACGGCTGGCCATGATTTCTACAGGCATGCAACCTTCAAAATAGATTTCCTTTTCAAAATCCTTTGGTTGCACAGCTTCAGCTGTAGTGAGTTCATGCCAGAATGCTTTATATTCTTCTTCTGTCATAGGACAGTTAAGGTAATCTGCATCGCCCTTGTCGTAGCGAGAAGCGGCAAATACTTTGTCATAATTTAAAGATTCTGCTGTAACAATAGGAGCTGCTGCATCGTAGAAATAAAAACCTGTTTCACCTGTTAAGGCTTTAATCTTATCGCCTAATGCTTCAGACGTAAGTGGACCAGAAGCAAAGATAACAGTGCCTTCAGCAGGAATCTCAGTTACCTCTTCATTGTGAACTGTAATATTAGGATGTCCCTTTATCTTCTCAGTCACCATTTCACTAAACAAATGACGATCAACGGCCAAGGCACCACCGGCAGGTACAGCAGTCGCATCAGCACATTCCATAATCAGGGAACCTAAACGACGCATTTCTTCTTTTAAAAGGCCTACTGCATTTTCAATATTGCCAGCTCGCAAGGAGTTACTACATACGAGCTCTGCAAATTGATCTGTTTGATGCGCAGGAGAACTCTTCACGGGGCGCATTTCATATAAGTCTACATGAATGCCACGATTAGCGAGTTGCCAAGCCGCCTCAGAACCTGCTAAGCCCGCACCAATAACAATAACATTTTTATTATTCAACTGTTGTTTCCTCTTTTTTAGCTTTGCTAGACTTTTTAGATTCTTTAGATTTTTCATATTCTTTAGATTCTTTTACAGTTTCTTCACTAGCTTCGCTTTTTTTCTTTCTTGTTTTCTTTGGTGGTCTAGTTGGACATGTTTCATTGGAACAGAATTTCTTAGTTATACCATTTTTATATGTCTTTTCAACCATAATAGAACCACATGTTTCACAGAAATCATGGGTTGGTTTATCCCATAATGTAAAGTCACATTGTGGATATCGATTACAGCCGTAGAATAGACGACCACGGCGAGACTTACGCTCTACGATTTCCCCTTCCTTACATTTAGGGCAAGTTACACCTGTACCTACCGTAATAGGTTTAGTATTTTTACATTCTGGGAAATTAGAACATGCTAGGAACTTACCATAGCGACCAAATTTATATACCATTGGACTATTGCAAATTTCACAAGTTTCATCACTTTCCATAGATGCAATTTCAATGCGATCTACATCGCTCGCATCTTCTAGCTCTTTAGCGAATACTTCATAGAAATCAGACAATACCTTTAGATATGTATCCTTACCGGATGCAATAGCGTCAAGCTCTTTTTCAAGGTCTCGTGTAAAGCCAGTATTGATGATTTTTTCAAAGTACGCTATCAAGAAGTCTACCACAACAAAGCCTAACTCTGTAGGAACAAATTGTTTATTTGTATTTTCTACATAGTTACGGCTAACGATAGTATCTAAAATTGGCGCATACGTACTAGGACGACCAATACCGAGTTCTTCAAGCGTTTTAATAAGGCTTGCCTCAGAGTAACGTGGAGGTGGTTGCGTGAAATGTTGTTCAGGCAATACCTCTACTGTATGGGCTGCATCATTCTTTTTAAGAGCTGGCAATTGAGGAACATCCTCTTTTTTCGCATCTTCATAAACAGCACTAAAACCTGGGAAGATTACGCGGGAGCCTGTCGCTTTAAATGTGTAATCATCATGAACGGTCAATTCAATAGTTGTAGATTCGTTTTGTTGTGGTGCCATTTGGCTCGCCATAAAACGATTCCAAATTAACGTATAAAGTTTAAGTTCATCACGACTCAAGAATGGCTCTACCATTTTAGGTGTTAACTCTAAAGATGTAGGGCGAATTGCTTCATGCGCATCTTGAGCAGAACCTTTTGCACCATACATATTAGGTTTAGAAGGATAATAATCTTCACCATAGTTACGAATAATATAGTCCTTAGCCATGACCTGCATCTCTTTAGAGATACGCGTAGAGTCTGTACGCATGTACGTAATCAAACCTACGTGACCATAGGAACCGATTTCAAGACCTTCGTAAAGATGTTGAGCAATCATCATGGTACGCTTTGCACCAAAGTTCAATTTACGCACACCATCTTGTTGCAACGTAGACGTTGTAAAGGGAGGTGCCGCTTTACGAGAACGTTTGCGCTTTTCAATATTTGTCACTACTGCATCGGCTCCGCCAATAGCATCTACTACGGCTTGCGCTTCACTTTCAGTAGTAATATCGATTTTTTCACCTTTAATATGAGTTAATTCTGCTGTGAAAGCCTCTTTTTTAGGCGTTTCAAAATTGCCTTCAATGGTCCAATATTCTTGTGGCACAAAGGCTTGTATTTCTCGTTCTCGTTCACAGATGAGACGAACAGCAACGGACTGTACACGTCCTGCACTAAGGCCTTTACAAACCTTTTTCCATAATAAAGGGCTCAATTTATAACCTACGATACGGTCTAACACACGGCGTGCTTGTTGAGCATCTACCATGTTCATATCGATTGTACGTGGAGATTCTAAAGCTTCCGCTACTGCATTTTTAGTAATCTCGTTAAATGTAATACGGCATGTAGACGTTGGATCTACATTAAGAATGTACGCCAAATGCCATGAAATGGCTTCCCCTTCGCGGTCCGGGTCAGTGGCGAGCAATACGGCACTACTTTCATCGGCATAGGAAACGAGTTCATCTATAACCTTTTTACGAGTTACTAGATTGCTATAGCGCGGTGTAAAATCATGTTCGATATCGATACCCATTTGAGATTTAGGTAAATCTCGTAGGTGGCCCATACTTGCTTTTACCACATAGTTTGGACCTAAGAATTTTTCAATTGTTTTAGATTTAGCAGGAGACTCTACGATAACCAATACTTTGCCATCAGGATTATATACGCGTGGTTCTCGTTGCTCTGGTGGCACGGAGGTTTGTAGTACGGATTTATCACGTACGATTCCCATGGGAGTAAGGGCTTCTTTAGTAACCTTACGCTTTATCGTAGTACTCTCTTTCTTAGTACTTTTCTTTTTAGTATCTTTACTAGTACTAGCTGCTTTTGGCTCGCCAATAACGATAGATCGTTTAATGGACAAGTATATCACTCCTAGTCATATTAATATAGCCTCTCGGCGGTTGATGTTCTATAGCCCCTTCCATTTCTAACTCTAGTAATAAGGGCTGCAGTTGTTGTAATGGAATAGAGGTCGCTTTCAAAATATCACTAACGGTGATACAACGATCATGAGGTATTTCACTCAATATTAAACTCTTATCCAAACTAAAGCTTAACATAGAGAGCCCTTGTGTATCAACACCTTGACCATGATTCACTATTTGATTACTATCTTTTACACCCATTGTATCTCTTTTATTTGGTGGTGAAAGTTTTTCTTTAGTACTAAACATATCTCGCAAGGTTAAATGATATTCCTTAACGATATCCTCATAACCAGTTAATACAAAGGCTCCATTACGCATAAGAAATTTATTGCCATCTGCCGTATGGTCTAATAAATTACAAGGCACTACAAATACATCTCGACCTTCACTAACAGCCATATCCGCCGTAATCAATGAACCACTACTTCCTTTTGCCTCTACTACGATTACACCTCTACTAAGGCCGCTAATGATACGATTTCGAGCGGGGAAATGTTTAGCAGATGGTGGCGTACCAGGTGGGTACTCAGATACAAGTAAACCATTGTTTTGCAAGATTCGGTCAAATAATTTTGTATTCTCTCGTGGATATACTATATCTAAGCCACAACCCATGACCACAATACCATACCCCAGGCTAGCTAATAGTCCTTCATGACCATGTGTATCAATACCTCGTGCTCCTCCACTAACGATAATAGTGCTGTATTTACCGAGCTCTTTACCAAGCATTCTCGCCACATTCCGTCCGTATAATGAACAGCGCCGTGCCCCTACAAGGGCAATTCGATTTAGCCGTTTATCTAAAAGTGCTCTATTACCTCGCATAAATAATATAGCCGGTGGATTATAAATATGGTTCAAAATAGATGGAAAATCTTTATCTAAAAAGGTAGTAACATCCATCTTATATTCGTCTATTTTATGAATTATATAATCTAACTTTTCATCCTTAGCCGATGATGCTATAGCACGTTTATCAGCGGTAGAAATATGTGTATAAGGCTTTAAATTTTCAACCTTCTTAACGGCATCCCAAGCATCATAGGGCGACCCAAAATCCTCTATGAAACGCCGTACATGTGTGGCTCCCACATTATATAAACTTTGCAAGCCAGCAATATAAATAGTATCATCGTATCTAGTCATCTTTACACCTATTTACCTGTTCTAAACAACATAGCCTCGGAAATGTGATGAGGCTCCACTTGTGGATTTCCCTCAAGGTCTGCTATAGTACGAGCCACCCTTAATATGCGATCAAAGGCACGCCCACTTAAATGAAAGTGATCAAATATATTGCCTAATACACTCCACGCCTTATCAGTAATATTACACAGTTCACCTATGGCCTTATGAGGTACGGCTCCATTAGAATTAAATTCTAAGTTTTCATAACGTTTCTGTTGTAAAGCAGTTGCCATAATAACTTGTTGCCTCATGCTTTCACTGGTCATAGTAGACGTCGAATTATCCAATAATTGTTCTAGTGTAGGTCTTTCAATGGGAATATGTAAATCAATGCGGTCCATAATAGGCCCTGACAACCGTCGCTGATAGTTTTTAACCATCGTTTCAGAACATATGCATTCCCTATGTGGATCATGATAATAACCACAGGGACAGGGATTTGCGGCCAATATACAAATAAAATTAGCGGGATACATATAATTACCTTGAGACCTATTGATAGTAATTGTGCGAGACTCTAAGGGCTGCCTTAGGGCATCAATAACTTGGCGCTGAAACTCTGGGGCTTCATCCATAAATAAAACACCACCGTGTGCAAGTGTGACTTCCCCAGGACGTCCCTGTATACCTCCACCCACCATACTCGCCAAAGTCGCCGTATGATGTGGATGCCTAAAAGGCCTAGTTTTGACGAGTCCCTTATCACCGAGTAAACCGATCACATCTTGGATGCGACTTACCTCAACCATCTCATTCCAAGTCATAGGTGGCAATATGGTCGGTAATCGTTCAGCCATCATCGTTTTACCACCACCGGGTGGACCTATCATAATACAATGATGATGACCTGCAGCGCTAATGAGCATGGCCCGTTTACCAAGCTCTTGACCTTGTACATCACCAAAATCTACATCATACATAGTATTATAATCTTTATTATCCATCGTATCTGTTAATCTCTCATCTTGATTTTTCCCTACTTTTACCTTTTTGGAAGTTGAAATAGATTTAGATTTCACCTGGTTTTCTAAGACGGTAATAATATCTTGTAATGAAGACTCACCATATATAGTAAGATTTGGAATAGCTTTCAAATTATATCCATTTTCTACGCTTGTATATATAGTGGAATAATTAGATTCTAACCCTGCCAATGACATAGCCAAGGTTCCAAAGGTTGGTAATAGTGATCCATCTAAAGCTAGCTCCCCCATAAATAAACTGTTTTTTAATAAAGCTGAAATTTTCGCTTTACGCCCCTTTATCTGCCCCGATGCAATGAGAACCCCCAACGCAATAGCTAAATCGAGTCCTGCACTACTTTTACGAATCGTAGCAGGTGCTAGGTTTACTACAATACGTCTCATAGGGAATTCATAGCCACTATTTTTGATGGCGGCCCGCACACGTTCACGAGCTTCCTTAACCGATTGATTAGGTAGTCCTACAATGTCAAAGACAGGCAAGCCTTGAGATATATCAACTTCCACTGTAATAATGCATCCATCTATACCATGTAAGGTAGCGCCATATAGTTTTGCATACATAGGTAACCTCTCTAAAAACACTGCGGCAAATAATGAATAGAACTTTGAAAGTCTTCATGTAAGTACACTTCGATTACATCAAAGGATAACTCTTTCCATCGCCGTCTTTTCTGATGTAGATCATACAAAAATAACATGGCTGCCCGTTTAATATGCTTTTGTTTCTTCTTTGTTACCGCCTCTCGAGCCAATCCATGCTGCATTCCTCGACGGGCTTTAATTTCAATAAAGTGATATACTAAATCACGTTTAGCAATAATATCGATTTCACCTAATCTAGTTCGATAATTTGTATCTACTACAGTAAGGCCTATTTTTTCAATATATTTAATGGCCACCCGTTCACCCCATTTTCCAAGTTCCTTGGAATCGAGTTCATTAAATGCTTTACCCGTACTAATCGTCTTCATATATACCTCCTATTTACGTGTAGTAACTACAATAACTTATAGAATAGTTATCACTCAATCTACATCTAAACTTTCAACAGGTAACACTTACTTGTAGCGTAGAGTATGGAGACTATAAAAGTAAATACAAAAGAGGTTCCTAATAGTCACATCGGTGACCAATAGGAACCTCTTTACGGTTATAAACTATATACAATTTGTATAATAAATTTACGTTAATATAATCACTCAGGTTTAACCCAACGAACGATAGATTTAATGGGTTCAAAGCTCTTGCGATGTAGTGGTGTTACACCTTGCTGTTCAACAGCTTCTTTGTGTAACTCCGTATAATAGCCTTTATGAATACCAAATCCATAACCAGGGTATTCATCATCAAGGCTCTTCATATATCGATCTCGTGTAACCTTTGCAATGATTGATGCAGCAGCAATATTAGCGCTTTTACTATCGCCCTTAATAATAGATTCAACGGGAATCGTTAAATCAGGCAATTTCATAGCATCAGCCACTACGGCTTCAGCGGGTACGCTGAGCGTGCGAATCGCCTCATACATAGCTTGGCGTGTTGCTTCGTAGATATTGAGCTCATCAATCTTTTCTGGACCGTAGGAAATACAGCTTACTGCTACGGCTTCTTTCATGATGATATCGTAGAGGATTTCACGCTTTTCTTCAGTTAGCTTTTTAGAGTCATTTAAACCAGGAATTAATGTCATAGGCGGCAATATAACGGCAGCTACCGTTACAGGTCCTGCAATAGGACCACGACCTACCTCGTCGACACCAGCTACATGATACATACCTTGATCGTAGAACATACCTTCATAGTCATACATGCTCATGAGGCGTTGTTGTTCTTTTAGCTCTTTTTCTTGGCGCTTAATGTAAGAAGCGGCCAATTTTTGTACAGAACTACGATCGTCCTCTTGAGCTAAAGGCAAAATCTCTAAGGCTTGTTCAGTTTCAAAAAGAGCTTTTATATCTGCCACTTTTAATTTACTAAATGTATCCTTATCCATTTTGTGTGTCCTCACCGATTTCAGGATAGTATGGTTCTTCATCAACTTTATCGAGAGTAATTGTACCTAGTTTAGTATTGCGGTAGTCTTGCAAGATAATGCGGCGTGCTTTATCAAAGTCTACTACGCCACCACTAACGAGACAACCACGACGACGACCGATGTTTTCAAGAATAGTATCTACATCTGTCATCTCTTCTTCTTTTAATTTATAACGTTCTACCAAAATATTTGGTGTATTCGTCAATAAGTGATTAATTAATTGTTTAATGACATGCTCTAAATCATACACATCATCAGAAACGGCCCCCGTCATAGCAAGACGAGCCGCTGCGCGTTGGTCCTCTAATTTAGGCCACAATACACCTGGTGTATCGAGCAATTCAAGGTTTTTGCCGATTTTAACCCATTGTTGACCACGGGTATGACCTGCTTTGTTAGCTGTACGCGTTGCTGCAGAGCCAGCTAAGGAGTTAATCAATGTAGATTTACCCACATTAGGAATACCTAAAATAATAGTACGCACAGACCGGCTACGAATGCCTTTTGCGACCCAACGATCGATGATAGGCTTGCTCAAACGCTCTACAGTAGATATTAACTTCTTATTCCCCTTGCCAGACTTAGAATCGATAGCCAATACTGTGATACCTTGTTTAGTAAAGAATTCGGTCCATTCCTTTGTGGCTTTAGGATCTGCTAAATCTACTTTATTTAACAATACGATATGAGGTTTCTGACCAACCAGTTCAGTGATTACAGGATTGGCACTAGAACGAGGAATACGCGCATCGAGTAACTCGATAACTACGTCTACCTTTTTGATATACTCCGTAATCATACGTGTGGCTTTCGCCATATGCCCAGGGAACCAATGTACGATAGGTGAATCTGCCATAGTATTTCCTTTCTACATCTAAATTTTAGCAAAAATAAAAGGCTGCCAACGGCAGCCTTTTATGAACATTAGCGTTTTTCGCGAATACGAGCAGCTTTACCAGTAAGGTTACGTAAGTAGTACAATTTAGCACGACGAACAACACCACGGCGCATAACTTCGATTTTAGCTAAGCGTGGGCTGTGAAGTGGGAATGTACGTTCTACACCTACACCGGATGCAATACGACGAACTGTGAAAGTTTCACGTACGCCACCGTTTTGACGTTTAATTACCAAACCTTCGAATACTTGGATACGTTCACGAGAACCTTCCACTACTTTTACGTGTACGCGAACTGTGTCACCAGCGCGGAAAGTAGGGATGTCTGTACGAAGTTGTTCTTGTTCAAGTACGTTAATAATGTTCATTGTTTCCTCCTGTTTGCAGACATTCAATACCTACACCTTATAGGCAGCGGACTGTCTCAAATTAACAGCAATATAGTATCATAAATCACGTACTGTTCGCAAGTATTTTCTATATAATTTTGAGAAACTAATTATTTACTTAAGATTGGACGCTTTAACTTACCTAACAAGCGATATAAATCATCTTTTTCATCATCAGAAAAATCAGAAAATAGTACATTAAGAAATTGATCATACGAATGTAGTAATGATTTACCTAATCGCTTGCCCTCTTCCGTAAGGCCTACTACAGAAATTCGTTTATCCATATAATCAATATGCTTTGTGACATACCCTAATTCAATCAGTATATCCGTCTGCTCTGATACTGTAGCAGGACGCATATTAAGAGCATCTACTAATTGTTTTTGAGATGCTCCTTGAGATCGCATATATAATTCTATAATTATTTTATCACGAGACTTTTCTTTACCATTTGGCACCTTACATAAGGCTTTATATAATTCATCATGATTCATGACAGTATCTCCTCATACAACTTTGTATATTATAAGATATTCGCCATAGTCTCAAAAATTCCTGCATAAAATATGTATATTCTTCGTAAAAGCAAAAAGAGGTACCAAACGGTACCTCTTCTTTCATATATTTCTGTAAAAGTTTAATGTATCTAATACAAAATATATTATTTTAATGCACTAATATCGCCGATAATAGCCATTACGCTGTACGCCAAGCGAACAAGTTGTAGACGGTTAGCTTTAATAGCTTCGTCTTTATCCATAACCATTACATCTTCAAAGAATTTGTTAATGGCTGGAACCAAAGTAGCTGGAACTGCTACAACTGCAGCATAATCATTAGCTTCCCATGCAGCAAGACTTGCTTCGGATGCTTTAGAAGCAGCTTCGAACAATGCTTTTTCAGCATCTTCTTTTAACAAGTCGCTATTAACGCCTGTATATTCTACATCTTTTACAAGATTGTACATACGAGTATAAGCTTGAACAAGTTCAACATTTTCATCAATGCGGTTTGCTAACAATGCATTTACAAGACCTTCAGCATCAGCAACGGACAATTCATTGTTGGACAACAACAAATCGATTACATGATGAGGAACTTCGCGATCAAGGAAGATATTTTTCAAACGAAGTGTGAAGAACTCTTCTACTTGGCTAAGCAATTCGTCTTGTTTTTCAGCTGGTACATTAAGCAATTCCATAGATGCTTTGAAAATTGGACGCAAGCTGATATTCCACTCACTACCAAGTAAGATGTTCAAAATACCAATAGTTTGACGACGCAATGCATATGGATCTTGAGAACCTGTAGGGATTAAACCACGGCTGAAAGTAGCAACGATGTTATCTACTTTATCGATGATGGACAATACTTTACCTGCTTCAGTTTGAGGCAATACATCGCCTGCAAAACGTGGTAAATATTGTTCGAAAATAGCTTCTGCTACTTCTTCAGATTCACCATCAAGTAAAGCGTATTCTTTACCCATTACGCCTTGTAATTCAGTGAACTCTGTAACCATACCAGTCGTAAGGTCAGTTTTAGCAAGCTCTGTAGCGCGTTCCAATACAACAGCTGCATCTTCGTGCAGGCCACATTCTTCACCAAATGCACGGCCCAATTTAAGTAAACGTTCAGTTTTATCTGCTAAGTTACCAAGACCTTCTTGGAATACGATTTTAGTCAAACCATCTTGACGGTCGATAAGAGGCTTCTTACGGTCTTCATTGAAGAAGAATTTAGCATCATCAAGACGTGCGCGCAATACGCGTTCATTACCCGCTTGAACTACTTCGATGGAGTGATCGGAGCCGTTACGAACTGTTAAGAACATTGGCAATAATTTGCCGTCTTGGTCAACCAATGGGAAGTAGCGTTGATGGTCTTTCATAGGTGTAATGATAGCTGCATCTGGAAGTGCCAAGTAGGACGCTTCAAAGCCACCACACAATGCTGTAGGCCATTCAACAAGATAGTTGATTTCTTCTAACAAATCATCATCCCAAACGATGGATGCATTTTTAGAAGCTGCAATATCATGTAATTGTTTAGAGATCAATTCACGACGTGCGTCTTGATCAACCATAACAAAGTTTTCTTTTAATGTATCTACATAGGATGCTGCATTTTTGATAGTGATTTCATCAGCACCTAAGAAGCGATGACCACGTGTTACATTACCAGATTTTACAGTAGCAAATTCTACAGGAATTACTTCTTCATCAAGTAACGCTACAAGCCAACGTACTGGACGTACAAATTTAGCATCTAGGTTGCCCCAATGCATGGATTTAGGGAAGTTAAGACCTGTAATCAATTGTGGCAACATGTCTGTAACAATATCTTTTGCAGGTACGCCTGCCGTTTTAGTTTCAGCATAAATATAACCGTCTTCTATAACGAGATCAGCTACATCAAGACCTTTACCACGAGCAAAGCCGATAGCAGCTTTTGTTGCATTACCGTCAGCATCATATGCAATGGATGCAGAAGGACCTTTATGACGTTCGCTGATTTCAGCAGATGTATCAGCAAGACCTTTCACGATAAGAGCCAAACGACGTGGTGTACCGTAAGTTGCGATGCTTTCAAAAGGAAGATGGGCATCATTTAATTTTGTTTCAGCCAATTGTTTCAATTGACCTAAGATATTTGGCATAAAGCCGGCAGGAATTTCTTCTGCACCGATTTCAAATAATAAATCCTTTGCCATCTTATTTATCTCCTTTCAAAAGTGGGAAACCTAATTCTTCGCGTTTAGCAAGGTATTGTTGTGCACAAATACGAGCTAATGCACGTACGCGGCCAATGAAAGCAGTACGTTCGCTGATGGAAATAGCACCACGGGAATCAAGCAAGTTGAATGTGTGGGAACATTTCAATACATAGTCGTAAGCTGGTAATACATAGCCGGCTGCACAAACGCGTTTTGCTTCTGCTTCGTACATATCAAACAATTTGAAAAGCATATCTGTATCTGCTAATTCAAAGTTATATACGGATTGTTCAACTTCGTTAGCATGCCAAACATCACCATATGTAACATTTTCATTCCATTTAAGGTCATATACGTTTTCTACGCCTTGAATGTACATAGCCAAACGTTCTAAACCATATGTAATTTCTACGGAAACTGGTTTACAGTCGATGGAACCAACTTGTTGGAAATATGTGAACTGAGTTACTTCCATACCATCAAGCCATACTTCCCAACCAAGGCCCCAAGCGCCCAATGTTGGGGATTCCCAGTTATCCTCTACGAAACGAATATCGTGATCTTCCGCATGAATACCAAGGGTTGCCAAGGATTGTAAGTACAATTCTTGGATATTATCTGGAGATGGTTTCACGATAACTTGGAATTGATGATGTTGGAACAAACGGTTAGGGTTATCACCATAACGACCATCTGCTGGACGACGAGAAGGTTCTACATAACATACAGCCCATGGTTCAGGACCAATAGCATGCAAGAATGTTGCAGGGTTCATTGTACCTGCACCCTTTTCGACATCATATGGATTTTGAACGATACAACCTTGATCGCTCCAGAATTTTTGTAGATTTAAAATAATCTCTTGAAATGTCATTGCTGCCTCCACTTTACACAACCGACATAAAATCAACCATTTCGTTACAAACAAAAAAGTCCCTGTAACGAAAAACGTTACAGGGACGAGTATACCCGCGGTTCCACCCTATTTGGCTTGCGCCCTCTTTTTTCTATGTTGGCCTTTACTAACAGATACCTGCGTTCCTGCCAATGCTCTACAGCGCCTTCAACCAAATGTGAGCTTACACCATCCTCACTCGCTAGAGAGGTTTACTACTCTGCTTCATCGCATATATTATACACAATATTGTAGCAATATAGAGGGAAGAATGTCAATCTTTCAGAATATATAATTGTCTGACTAGAACTATTAAAAGCAATAAACCTAGCTCTAGATATATATCCCATAAATATACTTCATAAACAAAAAAACTAATACACCTACTAATACAGATAAGACAAATAATGCTAAGAAAGTACGAGTCAGAATCCATCCTCTTTTTTCATACTCCGTTAGTGTTCAAGCTTTATTTTTACGCCATAAGATATAAGTACCTACCATACCTATTCCAAGCATAAATAGTGCATTAAAGTCCTCAATGAATTTAGGTAACCCAAAATACGATTCTATTAAAATACTGATTAAGAAATAGTTGCCAATTAGTGTTAAAATTGTAACCTTCCGTGTACCCCAAGATTTAATCATATAATAATTAAAACCTAAAAGTAAAAATATATTTACTATTTGTTTTTCCATTTGTCTGCTTTCTAAGAAGATATTAAGGTCGTAAA
>NZ_QSDY01000020.1 GCF_003463825.1 Veillonella sp. AM51-8BH | reverse complement strand
AAAAAATGGAATATATAGGTTTATTATAGAATATAGACAGATAGTTAATTAGAATAGAATTAAAGAAGGGGGAACTATATATAACAGTTCTATAGAATCCGTGATATAATGGAACTAGTTTTTTTATAAAACGAGGTATATATGAGTACAAGAAAATTAAAGCCTTCTGGTGAAGGTTGGGTACAGTTAATAGCAGGCATTGGTTTTGTCATTCTATTAATTGCCATCAATATAGTAGACCCTACATTTTATCCAACTATGTGGCATTTAGCGACGAGTGGATCTATGGATGAAATAGCAGAGTATATCCAAGGCTTTGGTCCTATGGCCATGGTCGTAAGTATGCTTCTCGATATTTTTGTTAATGCTGTTGGTTTCTTACCATCTATCTTTATATCTACAGCAAATGGATTAGTATTCGGTATGTGGCCAGGCATAATTATTTCTTGGCTTGCAGAAACAATTGGTGTAGTCATTAGCTTTTACATTATGCGTTACTTCTTGCGTGATACGGCGGATAAGCTTATTGCTAAGAGTACGGTATTGATGAAAGTAGATGATTTCTCCGGTAAAAATGGTTTTGTGGTTATGTTATTTGCACGATCCTTACCATACTTCCCATCTGGTGTTATTACGGCACTAGGTGCTATTAGTAAAATTAAACCGAGAGACTATATCTTAGCAAATTTAATTGGTAAATTCCCATCTACAGCTCTTGAAGTTGCTATCGGTACAGATATTGTAAATTTCCAAGAGAATATGGGGCGATTAGGAATTATTGTTCTTGTTGCAGGTGTTGTATACTTCATACTTTGGAAAGTGTATAAGAACTATATTAATAAGAAGAATGCGGAACAAGAACATGATCCTAATGCGTAATTTTTTAACGTAGTAATATTTTTAACTTAGTATATATGAAAGAGGCGATAGTATGAGTTTTTCTCTTCCTGAACGTGTCACTTTAAAAGGTCCAAATTTTATTCGCGAAGTATTTGAACGTGGTGTTGGCGTAGAAGGTTTTATCAGCTTTGGTATTGGCAATCCAGCACCAGAAGCGATTCCTGTAGAAATCATTGAAAAGGCATTCGATGTAGTGGTTCACTCTAATCCAATGAGTTTATTACAATATGGCCCAATGCAAGGCGATGCACGTTTAGCGGAATTAACATTAGATCGTCTTGTAAATGCACATAAGATGAATCCAGAAGGTCAAGGTCTTATTATCTCTAATGGTGCAGGTCAACTTTTAGGCCTAGTGCCAATTACTGTATTGGAACCTGGCGACGAAGTATATATGGATGAATTTACTTTCACAAGTGCCATCAATTCTGTACGCAACATGGGAGGTAAAGCATTAGGTATTAAGACTGATGAGTACGGCATGATTCCTAGTGAATTAGAAAAAGCCGCTCAGTCTGGTAAGGGTAAATATATTTATCTAATTCCTAATTTCCAAAATCCTACAGGTATTACAATGCCATTGGAACGCCGTAAAGAAATTTATGCCATTGCTTCTAAATATGATTTATTCATCTATGAAGATGATCCATATGGTGAAATTCGTTTCGCTGGTGAATATATTCCAACATTTAAATCTTTTGATACTGAAAATCGTGTTCTATATGCAGGTTCGTATTCCAAGACATTATCTGCAGGCTTACGCGTAGGTTTCCTATTTGGCCCAGCAAAGGTAATCGAAGCTATCCAGGCTCTAAAGAATAATACAGCTGGTCAAATGCCATTAGTTACACAAAAGGTGGTAGCTAAAGTTCTTGATACAATCGATTATGATGCGCATTTAGAAAATGTACGTAAAGTATATAAGACTAAATGTGAAGCTTTGCTTAATGCATTTAATAAGTACGCAAGTTCTAAGGTTAAGTTAACACAGCCTACAGGTGGCATGTTTGCATGGATGACGATGCCTGAGGATGTAGATTGTGACGAATTCTTCGAAGCATGTATGAACCGTAACGTAGGGATTATTAAGTGTGGTGCCTTTGCGGCTGATGGAGCAGGGGAAGGTCATGCATTCCGCTTAAGCTATACAGTACCAACAGTAGAAGAAATCACAAAGGGCATGGAAATTCTCGGTGCCTTAACCAAAGAGTTCTGTGGCGAGTAATATATTGATAAAGTTTGATATGACATGATACAATGTAACAGTAGATACAGTGTATCTACCATATAGAAAAAAAGTTTTACATATAGATGTGAGGTAGTTCCTCAAAGAAAGTAGGTGTTTACTATGGGTTGCGGTAGCAGCAGTGATTGTGGCGGATGCCCATCTAAATCTTCTGGTTGCGGTGGCGGCGCTCCTCAACAACCTCAAGATCTTACAGCTCCATTACACGAGCTTAGTTCTGTTAAACATGTAATCGGCGTAGTATCTGGTAAAGGTGGCGTAGGTAAATCCTCCGTTACAAGCTTAATGGCTATTACTATGGCGCGTAAAGGTTACAAAGTTGGTATCCTCGATGCAGATATTACAGGCCCTTCTATTCCTAAAATGTTTGGTATCAAGGAAAAAGCATATGCTGACGAAATTGGTATGTATCCTGTAAAATCTAAAGGCGGCATTGACGTTATGTCTGTTAACCTCCTTTTGGAAAACGATACAGATCCTGTTTTATGGCGTGGTCCTATTTTAGGCAATGTGGTAAAACAATTCTATAGTGATGTTATTTGGAAAGACATCGATTATTTATTCGTTGATATGCCGCCAGGAACAGGTGACGTAGCAATTACTGTATATCAATCTTTGAAATTGGATGGTATCATCATTGTTACATCTCCTCAAGACTTGGTATCCATGATTGTTGAAAAAGCAGTTAAGATGGCTGATTTAATGCAAGTGCCTATTATTGGTGTAGTGGAAAACTACTCTTACTTCCATTGCCCAGATAATGGTAAGGATTATCAAATCTTTGGTGAAAGCCACATTGAAGAAATCCTTCAAAAATACGGTCTATTATTGTTGAATCGTTTGCCAATTGATCCAACTATTGCAAATCTTTGTGATAAAGGTGATATTGAAGCTATCGAGAAAACAAACTTAGAAAACGTATCTTTACCAGAATAGGATTTATATTTTAATGAAAGCTGTGCATACCTCGTGATGCACAGCTTTTTTTCATTTCTTTTTATGATGTAATATATTATATTTATTATAAGAAGAAATAATTATATATCTCACTTCACATACTACTGATATATACTGAAGACACCGTAGGATAGGGGGCTACTGTGTGTGTTATAGTCACCTTGCGATGCCTTGGTATTTCAGCGGTATATATTTTAGTTTTTTCCTATGTAGGAGGTATGTGTATGAAAAAACTGTTAAACTGGATTATTCCAGCGGTCTTTGGTATAGGCCTATGGTTTATTCCGACACCAGAGGGGTTAACACCTCAATCTTGGCATTTATTCGCCATCTTTGTGGCTACAATCGTAGGCTTTATTACTCAGCCATTACCGATTGGTGGCGTATCCATCGTTGTGATTACTGTGGCAGCTTTGACTGGTACTTTGAAAATCGGTGAAGCTATCTCGGGTTTTGCTAACTCTGCTATTTGGTTAATCGTAGGTGCGTTCTTATTCTCTCGTGGCTTTATTAAAACTGGTTTGGGGAAACGTATTGCATATAATTTGATTGCTGCTTTTGGTAGTAGCTCCTTACGTTTAGCTTATGCATTAGCTTTATCTGATCTAATTTTGGCTCCCGCAACTCCATCCAACACAGCTCGTGTAGGTGGTGTTATTATGCCGATTACTACTAGCTTGGCAAAAGCATTTGGTTCTGAACCTCAAGATGGTCCTCGTAAAATTGGTTCCTTCTTGATGCAATCCATTTATCAAGTTAATACGATTACATCTGCTATGTTCCAAACATCCATGGCTGGTAACACATTGGTTGCAGCATTGGCGCTTCAATCCTTTGGCATCGGTATCACGTGGGGCGACTGGGCTATGGCAGCTATCGTGCCTGGTATCATTGCATTAATCATTATGCCGTACTTTATTTATAAAGTTTATCCACCTGAAATTAAAGATGCTCGTGAAGCACAACAAATGATTAAAGAAGAGTTAAAAGGCCTTGGTAAAATGTCCTTCCAAGAATGGGTTATGCTAGGCGTATTTATTTTAGCTTTAGTTTTATGGGCTACTTCTCAATTTACTAAACTTGATGCAACAACTGTTGCATTCTTAGGTATTTCTATTTTGCTTGCTACAAGTGTTCTTGTTTGGGACGATGTTAAAAGTGAAAAAGGTGCTTGGGATACATTAGTTTGGATGGGTACATTAATGGGCTTTGCTGGTTTCTTGTCCAAATTAGGTTTCATCAAATGGGCAACAGTACTTGTAGGTGGTTATATTCCAGAAGGATCTTGGATTATTGCCTTCGTAATAGCTGTACTTATTAATACATATTCCCACTATGTATTTGCATCCTTGACTGCACATATTTCTGCCATGTTCGTAGCATTTTCTGCAATTGCTATCTCTGCAGGTGCACCACCAATGTTAACATTATTGATGATTGCATTCACATCTAACTTGTGTATGTCTTTAACTCACTATGCAGCCGGTCCATCTCCAGTAATCTTCAATACTGGTTATGTTCCTCAAAATACATGGTGGAAACTTGGTTTCTTCGCATCCGTAATCAACTTGATTATCTTTATGGGACTTGGTTCCGTATGGATGAAAGCTATCGGTATGTGGTAAGATCTGAAAACGATAAACTAATATACTTGTAATACATAAAAACTTTAGATTTTAGAGTTGTTTTGATATGTAGTTACAAAATATACGGAAAGCCGTCCCGTTTGGGACGGCTTTTTTGTGATAAAATAAGTGTAGTTAATATATTATTAATGTATATGTTGTAATATTATACATGTATAAACTATTCCTAGTGAATAAAAGAATTGCATCATTATTTTACATAGGAGGAAACTATGAAATTTGATAATGAACAGTTATTGAAATATATTGGTGCCTGTACATCGCCGTACCATACGGTAGATACAAGTTTGCAAATGTTATTGGACTCAGGATTTACAGAACTTAATTTAGATGATGAGTGGCAATTAGACTCTGGTTCTTATGTTGTTAATGTATTTGGTACTACATTATTTACCTTTCATATAGGTAAAAAACCTGAAGATACATTACGCATTGCTTCGGCGCATACGGATTTTCCTGCGATCCGTGTTAAACCTAATCCTATTACCTCTGTAAAAGGGTACACTAAACTTAATGTAGAAATGTATGGTGGTCTCATTGAAAATACATGGCTTGATCGTCCTCTAGGAGCGGCTGGTACTGTTGTATTAAAAGGTGATAATGCCTTTGATGTTGATTCCGTATTGGTTGATACAAAACGTCCTATTGCGATCGTTCCAAATTTAGCTATACATATGAATCGTTCCGTTAATGATGGGGTTAAATTAAATCGCCAAAAGGAAATGCTTCCTATATTAATGATGGAGCGTAAGGATGAGGAACAATCTACAAAATCTTTACATGATAGTAATAATCCAAGTTTATTCCCAGAGTCTGATACTCAATATGATGAGTGGACTACGTTCTTGGCTGATGAAGTCAATTGTGATCCATCTGAAATTTTGTCCTATGAAATGACATTATATCCAACAGAACAAGGTTGTGTCTTGGGCACAGAAGGAGATTTTATTAGTGCACCGCGTTTAGACAATTTAACATCTTGTTTGGTGTACTTTCCGGGATTATTCAAGCTCGTAAACATAATGCTAATGGTGTACGCTGTGCGATTCTCTTTGATAATGAAGAGGTAGGGAGTCGTACAAAACAAGGTGGGGCAGGTATGCTTTTACCAAACCTTATTAAACGTGTATATGATGCATTGGGATATTCCAATCAAGAGATGGAAAGTTTCATTTCAAAAGGATTTATGGTTTCCTCTGATGTAGCCCATGGTTTACATCCAAATTATCCTGAGAAAAATGATATCACTAATATTCCTACACTTAATAAAGGGGTAGCCTTAAAAATCGCATGTAGCCAATCTTATGCAGGTGATGCCAGAGCCATTGCCATTGTTAAAGGTTTGTGTGATGAAGCTGAGGCAAACTACCAAATTTATGTAAATCGTTCTGATATACCAGGGGGCTCTACAGTTGGTTCTATTTCATCTGCTATGTTGCCGATGAGAACTATGGATGTAGGGTTACCATTATTGGCAATGCATTCTGCACGTGAGTTGATGGGGGCCAATGACCAAGAACAACTCAACCGATTAATGAATCATTTCTTAGGTGATTAATTATATAGTATATAGAACTAGTTCGATGTACATCGATAAAAGACATATGAGTTTTACTCATGAACAGCGAATAATGTATTTTATGATTTCGTAATTAATATAATCCTTTAAATATGTGGAAAATATTGTATAATAGTTATATGTAATTATGAATATTGTACTCATCATAAATTTTGATGAGTTTTCCAAATATATTGTTTTGACTATAAGTATAGGAAATATTCATATATTAATAAAAATGAAAGCTGATAGTTCACATTAGTGGAAGCTAGTAGGAGGCAATACATGAGAAAAATTAAATCCGTATTGGTTGCCAACCGTGGTGAAATTGCGATCCGCGTGTTCCGTGCATGTAATGAAATGGGTATTAAAACTGTAGCCATTTATTCCAAAGAGGATACATTATCCTTGCATCGCAACCAAGCTGACGAAGCCTATCTCGTAGGGGAAGGTAAAAAACCAGTTGAGGCATATCTTGATATTGAAGATATTATCCGTATTGCAAAAGAACATGATATTGATGCTATTCATCCAGGCTATGGCTTCTTATCTGAAAACGAAGAGTTCGCTCGTCGTTGCGGTGAAGAAGGTATCATCTTTATCGGACCTCATGTAGAACATTTAAATATGTTCGGTGATAAGGTTAATGCTCGTGCACAAGCTAAATTGGCAGATATCCCAATGATCCCTGGCTCAGATGGGGCTTTGCGTGATTTTGAACAATTAGAAGAATTTGCAAATACTCATGGTTTCCCATTGATGATTAAAGCCGTAAATGGCGGTGGCGGCCGTGGTATGCGTGAGGTTCATCGCAAAGAAGATCTTCGTGATGCATATGATCGCGCTAAATCTGAAGCAAAAGCTGCTTTTGGCGATGATGATGTATATGTAGAAAAACTTATCGTTGAACCTAAACATATTGAAGTACAAATCCTTGGTGATGAACATGGTAATGTAGTTCATTTACATGAACGTGATTGCTCTGTACAACGTCGTCACCAAAAAGTTGTTGAAATGGCGCCAGCTTTTGCATTGCCATTAGAAACTCGTAAAGCCGTATGTGATGCAGCTGTAAAAATCATGAAAAATGTTGGCTACGTTAATGCGGGTACTGTAGAATTCTTGGTAACTGCTGATGGCTCCTTCTATTTCATCGAAGTTAACCCTCGTATCCAAGTAGAACATACTGTAACAGAAATGATTACAGATATTGATATTGTTCATTCTCAAATCCGTATTGCTGAAGGTTATGACTTACATAGCCCAGAAGTAGGCATTCCTGCACAAGATGAAGTTCCTTGTAAAGGTACTGCAATTCAATGTCGTATCACTACAGAAAATCCTAAAAATAACTTCATGCCTGATACAGGTAAAATCTTGGCATATCGTAGCTCCGGTGGCTTTGGTATCCGCTTAGACTCTGGTAATGCTTTCACAGGTGCCGTAGTAACACCTTACTATGATTCCTTACTTGTAAAAGCAACTGCATTTGGTCCTAACAATGAAGAAACTATTCGTAAAATGCTTCGTTGCTTGAAAGAATTCCGTATTCGTGGCGTTAAAACAAATATTCACTTCTTGATTAACGTTCTTGAACATCCTGAATTCCAAAGCGGTAACTACACTGTTAACTTCATCGAAGATCATCCAGAATTATTCGAATTGAAACCTGACCGTGACCGCGGTACTAAATTATTGCGTTACATTGCAGACGTAACAATCAATGGTTACTCTGGTGCAGGCCCTCAAGAAGTACCTGATTTTGAACCAATTCAAATGCCATCTAATTTAGATGTATCTCCTGCAGCTGGTACAAAACAAAAATTTGATGAATTAGGTCCAGAAGGCTTCAGTAAATGGTTATCTGACCAAAAACAAGTATTCTTTACAGATACTACATGGCGTGATGCTCATCAATCCTTGTTTGCTACACGTTTACGTACAATTGATATGGCACGCGTAGCTGGTCATGCTGCGAAAGGTGTTCCTAACTTATTCTCATTAGAGTGCTGGGGCGGTGCTACATTCGACGTATCCTATCGCTTCTTACATGAAGATCCATGGGAACGCTTACGCATGTTCCGTCGTGAAGTACCAAATACATTGCTTCAAATGTTGATTCGCGGTGCCAATGCAGTAGGTTACACATCTTATCCAGATAATGTAGTTCGTCAATTTATCCAACGTGCTGCTACAAACGGCATTGATGTATTCCGTGTATTTGATAGCTTAAATAGCCTTGATAATATGCATGTAGCTATTGATGAAGTACGTGCACAAAATAAAATTGCTGAAGTAGCATTGTGCTATACAGGTGATATTCTTGATAGTAGCCGTCCTAAATACAATTTAGGTTACTATGTAAATATGGCTAAAGAGCTTGAAAAAGCGGGTGCTAATATTATTGCTATCAAAGATATGGCAGGTCTTTTAAAACCTCAAGCAGCTTATAATCTTGTATCTGCATTAAAAGATGCTGTAACAGTGCCAATTCATTTACATACTCATGAAGGTTCTGGCAATGCTATCTACTCTTATGGTCGTGCTGTAGATGCTGGTGTAGACGTTATCGACTTGGCATACTCTGCATTTGCTAATGGCACATCTCAACCTAGCATGAACTCTATGTACTATGCTTTGAGTGGCCATGACCGTCAACCTGACATGAACATTGACTACATGGAAGAAATGTCTCATTACTTTGGTAGCATTCGTCCATACTACAAAGGTGTAGATAAAGCAGAAGCATACCCTAACACTGAAGTATATCAACATGAAATGCCAGGTGGCCAATACTCCAACTTGCAACAACAAGCTAAGATGGTAGGCCTTGGTGATCGTTGGAATGATATCAAAAAAGTATATCATCAAGTAAATATGATGTTTGGTGATATCATTAAAGTAACTCCATCCTCTAAAGTTGTAGGTGACATGACATTGTACATGGTACAAAACAACTTGACTGAAAAAGATATTTACGAAAAAGGCGATGTATTAGACTTCCCTCAATCCGTAGTAGAATTCTTTGAAGGTCGTCTTGGCACTCCATACCAAGGTTTCCCTGAAGAGTTACAAAAAATCATCTTAAAAGGTGCAAAACCAATTACAGTTCGTCCTGGTGCAGTATTACCTCCAACAGACTTTGAACATGTTCGTCATGAATTAAGCGAAATGGGTGCTAATACAACTGATGAAGATATTAGCGCATACTGCTTATATCCTAAGGTATACCAAGATTACAATAAATTTGTAAAAGATTTTGGCGATGTATCTGTACTCGATACTCCAACATTCTTCTTCGGTATGAAGCGTGGTGAAGAAATCCAAGTAACTATCGAAAAAGGTAAAACATTGATCATTAAGATGAATGGTGTATCTGATCCTGATGAAGATGGTAACCGTATCGTATTGTTCGAGTTCAACGGTCAACCTCGTGGCATTAAAGTTCATGATAAACATGCTAAGACTACTGGTGTTGTTCGTCGTAAAGCAGACGAATCTAATCCTGGCGAAATCGGTGCTACATTGTCCGGTTCTGTTGTTAAGATCCTCGTTAAGAATGGTCAATCTGTAGTTAAAGGTGAACCATTAATCGTTACAGAAGCGATGAAGATGGAAACAACAATTACAGCTCCTATCGATGGTATCGTAGAAGAAATTCTAGTTCGTGAAGGTAGCCGTATCGAATCTGGTGACTGCTTGCTTCGCGTTCAAGATGCTCCTAAACGATAGTCATAATCGTAGGTAAAATTAAAAATATTATTTCTAAAGTATTTCATAAAATAAAATACTGTAGAATAATGGAAGAATCCCTAGGAAATCCTAGGGATTCTTTGTATTTTAAGGGGTTTCATGGTACTATATATAGTAGAGAAAATGGGCGTATTATGCACTATTTTAGAGTGATTATTAAAAAAAGGAGTAGTAACAGATGAGATGTCCTTATTGCCAACACACAGACACGAAGGTAACAGACTCTAGAACGACTGATGAAGGTAATAGTATTCGCCGTCGCCGCGAATGTATCAATTGTGGCCGTCGCTTTACTACCTATGAAATTATAGAAGAAGTACCACTTATGGTATTAAAGAAAAACGGACGTCGTGAACTATTTGATCGCGGTAAATTATTAAATGGCTTATTGCGTTCTTGTGATAAACGTACCGTGCCAATGTCCGTGATGGAACAAGTGGTTAACGATGTAGAGCGCGATATTCGAAATGAAATCAATCAAGAGGTAACTACGGATCGCATTGGCGAACTTGTATTGCAACAATTAAAAGATATTGACCAAGTTGCATATGTTCGTTTTGCTAGCGTATATCGTAAGTTTGATAATATTGATAGCTTTATGGAAGAACTGAAAGCATTAAAGAAACTAGATGCTAAGAAACCAAAACGTAATTAATTACTAATACTACATGTGAGGCTTTATGATAGATTTACACTGCGATACGATAATGAAATTAATAGACCATCCTAGTAGTGGGGATCTGTATCGTAATACTTGGAAAATCGATATAGAAAAGTTACAAAAGGCTCACAGCAAGGTGCAAGATTTCGCACTTTTTATCAATCTTGGTGAAACAAATGACCCTTATGGTCGTTATGAAGCAATGCGTAATTTATGTACATCACAAATTCAGCATTATGGAGAGCACATACAACATGTGCTCTCTTATCAAGATATAGTGTCTGTATATGAGTCCGGTAAGATCGGAGCTCTCATGTCTATTGAAGAGGGCGGCGTACTCGGTGGTGATTTAGATAAACTTAAACAAGCTTATCAAGATGGTGTTCGACTAATTACGCTTACTTGGAATTATCCAAATGGATTGGGTGAGCCCCATTGTGGTGAGCAGCATAAAAAATTAACATCGAAAGGTGTTGAATTTGTGGAGGCTATGCAGGATTTAGGCATTATCGTTGATTGCTCTCATTTAAATGATGCTGGTACTGAGCAATTAGGAGATATTTTAGATGTACCTTTTATAGCATCTCACTCCAATGCACGTGAAGTTACAGCCCATACAAGAAACTTACCAGATCATTTAATCAAGCTGATTGCTAATAAGGGTGGCGTTATAGGCCTTAATTTTGCGCAATCTTTTTTAGGTACATCACCCATAAGTCGGATTGAAGATATCGTAAAACACGGCTTATATCTCATCAATAAAGGCGGGGAAGATGTTGTGGCATTAGGAACCGACTTTGATGGTATTAAGCCAGATACAGAAATTAAAGATGCTTCCGAAATGTATCGATTATATGATGCATTTCAAGAGGCCGGTTTATCTGTGGAACAATGTGAGAAATTGTTCTGGAAAAATGCAGATAGACTATTAAAGGAGATTTTATAATGACTGATTTAAATCCAATCATTGCTGATCGTTTTACAGAGCATCTTGAAGTCTTTGGTAAAACGATGGAGCATATGGATACCATTCAAGAGATTGCATATCGCTGTAAAGCGGCTTTAGAAAATGGCAATAAGATTTTATTCTGTGGTAATGGTGGTTCTGCTGCGGACTCGCAACATTTAGCGGCGGAATTGATTTGTCGCTTTAAAAAGGAACGACGCTCTCTTGCAGGCATTGCATTAACTACTGATACATCTGCATTAACAGCCATTGCCAATGACTATGATTTTGAATCTGTTTTTGCACGTCAAGTAGAGGGACTAGGCCGTACAGGTGATGTTCTTATTGGTATTTCTACATCTGGGAACTCCAAGAATGTTGTGAAAGCTGCAGAAATGGCCCGTTCTATTGGTATGCATACCATTGCTTTCACCGGAGAAGGCGGTGGTAAGCTAGCTGAATTATGTGATATTACATTAGCCATTCCAAGTAATGTAACAGCTCGTATTCAAGAGATGCACATTTTGGCTGGTCATATCATGTGTGAAATTATTGAAGAAGATTATTAACCGTTACGGTCTTATGTATAAATAGATACATGTTTGATGCCAAGTATTTTATGTAAGTCGTTATGCATGTATATTGTGGTAAGGAATAGGTGGATTATGATAAATGCTACCATTAATCAATTTTTAACAAAGCAACTACCCAATCTAAAGATTGCCGTTATAGGTGATGTGATGGTAGATCGTTATGTTTTTGGTGATGTAAGTCGTATTTCTCCGGAAGCACCGGTTCCTGTAAACCGCGTGGCAAAGATGAAAGAAGTGCTTGGTGGCGCTGGTAATGTTGCGTCGAACCTATCAAATATAGATTGCACAGTATATCTTGGTGCTATTGCTGGTAATGATGACCATGGTCGTTTATTACAACAATTGCTAAAGGCTGATAAGATTGATACAACAGGTTTATTAACGAGTGATAATCGTTCTACCATTACTAAAATGCGTATTCTAGGCGATCGACAACAGATGATGCGTCTTGATTTTGAAACGATTACAGATTTAACAAGTGAGGAAGAGAAACGACTGTCTGCTTGGCTAGAAAATCTTTGTAAGGCTGGTATCGATGGTATTGTTGTATCTGACTATGGCAAAGGCGTTTGTACACCAACATTGCTTAAAAAAATCTTTAGTTTAGCTAAGGCGTATGGTGTACAAACCATTGTTGATCCTAAAGGTTCAGATTGGTCTAAATATAATGGTGCAACCTGTATTACACCGAATGTAAAAGAACTAGGTGAATGTGTAGGTCATAAGTTAGCTAACGATGATACCACCATCGTAGAGGCAGCTAAGTCAGTACTGGCTAATGTTGATTTAGAATATATTGTGGCTACACGGTCTGCAAAAGGGATTACTGTTATTGCAAAGGATGGACGCACATGGCATAATCCGGCTACACAACAAGAGGTATTCGATGTAAGTGGTGCAGGCGATACGGTTGTATCTATGATGATGACATGCCTTGCTAGTGGTCTATCTATGCGTTTGGCATTACATATTGCAAATGGTGCTGCGGGCATTGTCGTATCTAAGGTGGGCACATATCCAATCCATCGATCTGAACTATTGGATTTATGGCATTCTTATAAGCATAGTGTTCAATCTAAACCTTTATACACAAAAGAAGAGATGAAGCAGCTTATTGCACAATGGCAAAACAAAGGTGAAACTGTTGTGTTTACTAATGGTTGTTTTGATATTCTTCATCGTGGACATATTACGTATTTACAAGAGGCGGCTCAGTTAGGCGACCATTTAATTATTGGATTAAATTCCGATGCTTCTGTTAGACGCCTAAAAGGGGAAACGCGTCCCATCGTACGTGAAGAGGATAGAGCTGCATTATTAAGCGCATTGCGTTGTATTGATGGTGTGGTGTTATTCGAAGAGGATACACCAGCTGAACTATTAGCTTATTTACGTCCTAATACGCTTGTTAAGGGCGGCGATTATAAGATAGAAGACATTATTGGACGTGAGTCCGTAGATCATGTAGAGGTGCTTTCATTTAAAGAAGGTTACTCTACATCTGATATTGTAGGGAAAATAGCTACTATGGCTAAGGAGGGTAAATTATGATTATCGTAACAGGCGGTGCTGGTTTTATTGGCAGTAACATTGTAAAAGCATTAAATGACCGTGGTCGTACAGATATTCTTATTGTTGATGATCTTACAGATGGTCGTAAAATCCGAAATATTCAAAATTTAGAATTCTTGGATTATATCGATTGTGATGATTTTGATTGTGCTATCGCTGATGGTTCATTCGATGTAGGTCCTATCGAAGTTGTATTCCACGAAGGTGCTTGTGCGGACACAATGGAATATAATGGCAAATACATGATGAAGAACAACTATGAAGGTTCTAAAAATCTATTCCATTATTGCCAAGACCGTCGCATTCCATTTATCTATGCATCCTCTGCATCTACTTATGGTAATGGTACCAATGGTTTCGTAGAAAAACCAGAAGCTGAAGAAGCACTTAACCCATATGCGTACTCCAAATTGTTGTTCGACCGCTATGTGCGTAAATATGAAGGTGAATATACAGCTCAAGTAGTAGGCTTACGTTACTTTAACGTATATGGTCCTAATGAAGCTCATAAAGATAAAATGGCTTCCTTAGTTCGCCAAATGTTCTATAAAAATAAAGAAACTGGTATTATCAATCTATTTGAAGGTACAGATGGCTACGAAGATGGTGGTCAAACACGTGACTTTATCTATGTTAAAGACGTAGTTAATGTAAACTTCTATTTCTGGGAACATCCTGAAATTTCTGGTACTTTCAACTGTGGTACAGGTAATGCTCATAGCTTTAATCAATTTATGCAAGCTGTTATTGACTACAACGGCAAAGGTAAAATTGAATACATTCCATTCCCAGAGGTATTAAAAGGTAAATACCAAAGCTTTACAGAGGCTGATACTACTAAATTATTGGCTGCTGGTTATGATAAAGGGTTCCATAAAATGGAAGACGCTGTTAAAGAATATTGTGAATTACTCGATAATAACGAAGGGTATTTACGTTAATGCGCAAGGTATTATTTTTAGATCGCGATGGTGTTATCAACAAAGATGTTAGCTATCTATATAAAATCAGTGATTTAGAGTGGGTAGATGGAGCTAAAGAGGCACTAGCTTATGCGTATAGCAAGGGCTATGATCTCATTGTAGTGACAAATCAAAGTGGTGTAGCTAGAGGTTATTATAAGGAATCTGATGTTCAGATTTTACATGATCACATGGCTCATGAACTAGATCGTAGTGGGGCACCAATTTTACATTTTTATTATTGCCCTCACCATAAAGAAGGCTCTGTACCTCTTTATGCCGTCGATTGTGAATGTAGAAAGCCAAAGCCTGGTATGATTAATCAAGCTATTAAGGATTATGATGTAGACCCTAAAAGTAGTTTCCTTATTGGCGATAGTCAGCGCGATGTTGATGCAGCAGAAGCGGCTGGTGTAAAAGGCTATCTATTTACAGGTACAAATTTGTTAGATTTTATTAAGACTATTATTTAGTCCATTATTTATTTTACGTTTACTTTAGATTAAATCAGATTCAACGGTGTTATGGGGCTTTTTAGTTGTGGTGTTGTATTTTGGGAGGCTATATGAAAGATTACAAGAATATACTCATCATTAAGATGAGTTCTTTAGGTGATGTGATTCATGCATTGCCTACCTTGTATGCAGTACGTAAAAATTGGCCTGATGCGCATATTACATGGGCTATTCATGAACAATTTGAGAGTCTCCTACCTGGTAAACCATGGGTAGATGATGTAATCATTATCGACAAGAAACAACTTAAAAAGCCTGCTTATTTATGGCAGTTACGTAAGGATTTACATAGCCGTCATTTTGATATGACTTTAGACCTTCAATGTATTGCAAAGAGCGCCATTGTATCATTATTATCTGGTGCGCCTGAAAAATATGGCTACTGGGAGCTTCGTGAAGGCAGTAATTTAGTTAATAAAGCACTTGTTGGTGAACATAAATACGATCATGTTATTGAACGATACCTCGATACCGTACGTGCTCTTGGGGGCGATGTAGAAGGGGTAGAGTTTCCTATGCCTGCTTATGTGGAGGCGGAGAAGTCCGTTAAGCATAAGTTACAATCTCATGGTGTAGAAGATGAATATGTAGTAGTTGTACCAGGTGCTCGCTGGATTGTTAAGGAATGGCCACTTCTTAACTTTGGCGAGCTATGTATCCGCTTATGTGAATCAGGTAAAAAAGTAGTTATTGCTGGTGCTCCAGATGATGCAGAAAAAGGAGCTTTCATAGAAAACTATGTGAAAAATAAGAATCTCATCAACCTAGTGGGGTCTACATCCATGCCAGAGCTAATTGAGTTGATTCGACATTGTGAAATTTTCATCAGTGCTGATACGGGCCCTTTGCATATTGCTAATGCTTTGAAGCGGCCTTTGATTGCATTATTTGGAACCACATCTCCAAAACGAACTGGTCCATATGGAGGGAGTCATGTACATCTTATTATTTCACCTACATCAAAGGCTACACCTGAACAGCCATTAGTAGATGATCCTGATTGTATGGCTCAAATTCCTGTAGATGCTGTGTGGTCTGTATATGAGCAAGTAATTGGAAAGGAACTATAATGGAACTTGATTATAAACGCATTGTGGTCACCTTTCTTATGCACTTAGGAGACGTTATATTAACAACTCCTTTTTTAGAAGTGCTTCGCAAAGCGGCACCACATAGCCATATTACGTATGTAATAGATGAAAAATTGAAACAAGTAATGCAGTATAATCCGAATATTGATGAACTTATCGTTGTAGATAAAAAGGGGCGTCATAATAGTATTTCTGGGCTCAATGAGGTAGCTCGAGAGATTAATGCAAAGGGTAAACCTGATATCGTTATCAATTTACATCCCAATGAACGCACATCTTATTTAGCCTGGAAAATACATGCCCCTATTACAACGGGGATGAGTCATTTCCTATTTAGACCATTTATGACTAAGTATACGCGTTTAGATCGTAAAACTCGCCACGCTGCAGATATGTACATCAATGTACTGGAGCAATTAGGTGTAACGGATATTTCTAACTCTGGTTTACATATTGAAACTTGTGAGGCATGGCACCGTGAGGCTCAGGAGTTCTATGCTAGTCATGGTTTAACAGATAGTGATACGCTCATCGGTTTTAATATTGGTAGTGCTGTTCCTGAGAAACGCTGGCCTGCTGAACGATTTGCCCATGTAGCTGATTATTTGGGTCATTTAGGGTATAAAACAGTATTCTTTGGTGGCCCTATGGATCTCGAAATGGTGCAACCTGTAGTAGAACAAATGGAAACGAAACCGATTGTGGCTACCGGAAAATTCCAGTTAGGACCGTTGGCGGCGGCAATGAGCCGCTGTAATCTATTGATTACAAATGACTCTGGTCCTATGCATGTGGCCATCAGCCAAAAGGTGCCAATTGTGGCGCTTTACGGTCCATCAAACCCATTCTTTTATGGTCCGTACCAAGCTCATGCTATCGTTCTTGAAACGATGGACTCCTATGAGGTTGGTAAAAGCATGAAGAAGATTATTAAAGAAGGAAATTACAAAGGCTTGTCCGTAATTTCTGAAGAACAGGTTATTAAAGCGGCGGAAACGTTGCTTTCAGAATCGAAATAAACATATGAACTATATTGTATTTGATTTAGAGTGGAATCAACCCTATAGCAATGACATTAGCTTTATGAAGCGCACAAAAATGCCACTAACAGGGGAAATCATTCAAATCGGAGCGGTAAAACTGAATGAAAAGATGGACATTGTAGATCATTTTACGATGTTCATCAAACCACAATACCTGCCACGGATGCATAAACATGTCCGTGAATTGACAGGTATTACATCACGAGAACTCTATCATGGTGTGCCTTTTAAGACGGCTATGCAGCACTTTCAAAATTGGTGCGGTAATGAATATATGTTACTGTCTTGGGGCTCTGATGATATTCTTATCTTAAGAGAAAATCTTATGCTTCATAAGATGAAAGCTTTATCTTATGATCAATGGGTGGATGCACAAATGATTTATGCCTATCAACGATATGGTACAAATCAGCAATATTCTGTGGCACATGCTATGGAGGATCTCAATATATCGACAGAGCATTTGTCTGCTCATAACGCATTGCATGATGCTGTATTTACGGCTCATATATGTCAAAAGCTAGATATACAACAAGGTATTTTACATTATGATCTAATTCGAAAGGAAAGTAGTAATCCTTTCTTATATCCACCAATTTAACGTTCTTTATGTATGAGAACTTCCCTGAAAAGAAGCGCATTGTTCATGATAGAAGGGTTCGATTATCATTCTGCCCGTATTGTCAGACCCGCTTGGAAATGACGCGGCCAGAACGATTGCAAGGTGATAAGCATCTCGCTATAGGCGTTTGTCCTAAACATGGCGATTTTGCAGTGCAACTTAAAGTTGGAAAATATACGATTAAGTCCGGCAGTACTAAATTCTACGTTACAAAGGTATTGACTCATTGTACGGACGAAATTCGTTCTCTATATACTCAGAAGTCTGAAATTAATCGAGAGAAAGAGCGAAAATATTTGGAATTTCGCCGGGCGGAACTTGAAAAGGACCGCCAAAAATAATTTTATTAATTCCTGTTCACATCTATAGTTTCTTAATTATTAGCTTGTGAGCATTTAGAAAGGATAGATTATGGAACGCAAATATGCATGGCATAATTACGACGATGCCACTATGGAAAAGGTATATGCCCTAAGTGATACGTATCGTCAATTTTTAGATAATGGTAAAACAGAACGTGAATGTGTTGTACAGGCCGTTGAATTTGCAGAAGCAAAAGGATATGTAAATTTAAAAGATATTATTAAATCCCATACACCAATTAAAGCAGGGGACAAGATTTATTACACACATATGGATAAATCCATCGCTTTATTTAATATTGGTACTGACGATATTGAATTAGGTATGAATATCTTAGGTGCTCATATCGATTCTCCACGCATCGATGTAAAGCAAAATCCACAATATGAAGATAGCAATCTTCTATTTTGGGATACTCATTACTATGGAGGCATTAAAAAATACCATTGGGTTGCTATGCCTCTTGCTATTCATGGCGTTGTAGTAAAAACAGATGGTACTCGTATCAACATCAATATTGGGGATAACGAAAATGATCCTGTATTCTGCATTACAGACTTGTTACCGCATTTGGGACAAGAGCAAATGCAAAAGAATGCAGCTAAGGTAATTGAAGGGGAAGCCCTTGATTTACTTATAGGCAGTCGTCCTGTAAAAGATGAAGAAAAAGAAGGGGTTACTAAATTTATTAACAACCTTCTTGAAAAAGAATATGGTTTTGTAGAACGTGATTTATTATCTGCAGAGCTTGAAATTGTACCAGCAGGTAAGGCGCGTGATATGGGCTTTGATCGTTCCATGGTTATGGCCTATGGTCAAGACGATCGCGTATGCGCATACACATCTTTAGTGGCTATGCTTGAAGTAGACAATGTTAAACGTACTACTTGTTGTCTGCTTGTAGATAAAGAGGAAATTGGTTCTGTTGGTGCTACAGGTATGCAATCTCGATTCTTTGAAAACTCAGTAGCAGAAGTTCTCACACTTATGGGTAAACCTAATTCTGTAAGTGTACGACGCACATTGGAAAATTCTCGTATGTTATCCTCTGATGTTAGTGCCGGCTATGATCCGCTATATGCGTCTGCATTCGAAAAGAAAAATGCATCTTACCTAGGTATGGGTGTTGTATTCAATAAATTTACTGGTTCTCGTGGTAAATCTGGCTCTAATGATGCCAATGCTGAATATATGGGCTTCATTCGTCGTGTTATGGAATCTAACAATGTAACATACCAAACAGCTGAACTTGGTAAAGTCGACCTTGGCGGTGGTGGTACCATTGCGTATATCATGGCCTTATATGGTATGAATGTTATCGACTGTGGCGTGGCTGTGCTTAGCATGCATGCTCCATGGGAGGTTACATCCAAGGCGGATATTTACGAAGCAAAACAATGCTATGTGGCATTTTTAAATGCAGCTGATGAATCAATCTAAAATTATGGGGCTTTCACCAATGGTGAAAGTCCATTCTATGTGAGGTATATATGAATCAAACAGATTTAGGCGCAGCATAGAGGCAGCGAAGGGAGAGGCAACAGAGGTTAAGACTGTAAAGGTCGATATCTTTGATATTCCTGAAACAAAGGCTGAAGAATATATTGCTAATCGTGAAGAAGTAGCAGAAGCTGCAGCACAGGTCATGAAACCATACTGTGTAACGGTAAAGCGTGAAACTTTAGATCCTGATGAAGGGGAAGCTGTAGTTGGTTATTATGTAACGGGTGAAATTTTAATGTGTGTCATTCTCGATCCATTTGAAGTACCTGTTATGAAGGTAGCACTTGATAAGGGGACCCTTAAAGACTACATTTTAGCAGCTAATGATTTAACAGAAGACATGTTAGCATCTCTCGAAAAATAAGAGGATTTCATATCTTAATGTGTTCTATAAATGGACAAATGTAAAATACTTTAATCTGCTACATTGATGTAGTAAAGAAATTTGTTTATAATAGATGTATTATAGTCATTGCAGATAGGAAGGAAATCCCCATGAATTTAAAAAAAGGTATTGCCCTAGCGCTCACGGCGGCAGCATTGATGGCATTTACAGGCTGTGGCTCCAATGGAACAACATCTAATGGTGAATACAAGGTTGGTGTAGTACAACTGGTAGAACATCCTGCACTTGATGCTGCAAACAAAGGTTTTGTTGATGCTTTAAAAGAAAAAGGCTTGGCAGATAAAATTACCTTTGACCAACAAAATGCACAAGCTGATCAATCTAATTTGAATAGTATTGCACAGCGTTTTGTATCTGATCGTAAAAACTTAATCTTAGCGATTGCTACACCGGCAGCTCAATCTATGGCGAATGCAACTCACGATATTCCAATCTTGGGTACTGCTATCACTGATTATGAAGCAGCTAAACTTGTTAAATCTAATGAAAAACCAGGTGGTAATGTATCTGGTACATCTGATATGAACCCAGTAGAACAACAAGTTGATTTAATTTTACAAGTATTACCAAATGCTAAGACAATTGGTACTATTTATAGCTCTAGTGAAGTAAACTCTCAAATACAAGTTGAGAAAATGAAAGCTTACGCAGCTACAAAAGGTGTTAAGGTTGAAGAAGTTACCGTTTCTAACGTAAACGATATTCAACAAGCAGCACAAAATCTTGTGTCTCAACGTGTAGACGCAATTTATGTGCCAACAGATAATGTAGTAGCTTCTGCGATGAGCAATCTTGTAGCGATTACCGACCCAGCAAAAATTCCTGTGTTTGGCGGCGAAGATAACCACGTAAAAGGTGGTGCTGTTATGTCCTTGTCCGTAGATTACTACAAACTTGGATACCAAACAGGTTTAATGGCAGCTAAAATTTTAACTGGTGAAGCTAAAGTTGAAGATATGCCTATTGAAATGCAAAAAGAATTTAAATTAGTTGTAAGTAAAGATAAATTACAAAAATTGGGCATCACATTACCAGAAGAGTTGATGAACAAAGCAACTATGATTTAATACAGAACTGGTAAGGAGTTACATATGAATTGGAAAAAAGGTATTGCAGTAGCACTTAGTGCTATCTCTATTATGGCAATGGTAGCTGGTTGCGGTTCCAACACAGCAACTAATGATCAAAAGAAAATCGGCGTTATTCAATTGGTAGAACATCCATCCCTTGATGCCGCTAATAAAGGCTTTGTTGATGGTCTTGCATCTAAAGGTTATAAAGATGGGGAAAACATCAAATTAGACCAACAAAATGCTCAAGCTGACCAATCTAATTTAAATAGTATTGCTCAACGTTTTGTATCTGATAAAAAGGATTTAGTATTAGCCATTGCAACGCCAGCTGCACAAACTATGGCAAACGCATCTCATGATATTCCTATCATGGGTACTGCTATTACAGACTACGTTACAGCAAAACTTGTTCAATCTAACGAACATCCAGGTGGTAATGTATCTGGTACATCTGATATGACACCTGTAGAAAAAGAGGTTGATCTTATTATTGCGTTAGTACCAAATGTAAAACGCATTGGTGCTATTTACACATCTTCTGAAATCAACTCCCAACTGCAAGTTGAAAAAATGAAAGCCTATGCAGCTACTAAAGGTATCACAGTTGTAGAAGCAACTGTATCTAACGTAAATGATATCCAACAAGCGGCTACAAATCTTGTGAACCAAGATGTACAAGCTATTTATACACCAACTGATAATGTATTAGCATCTGCTATGGCTAACTTAGCTCAAATTACGGATGCTGCTAAAATCCCAGTATTTGCTGCCGATGAAGGTATGACAATGACTGGTGGTGTGGCAACATATTCTGTTGACTACTATAAATTAGGCTATCAAACTGGTTTAATGGCGGCAAAAGTGCTTTCTGGTGAAGCTAAAATTTCTGATTTAGCTATTGAAACACAAAAAGATATTAAGTTAACTGTGAATGAAGAACGTGCTAAAAAATTAGGTATTACAATTCCTGAAGCACTTCGTAAAGATATGAAATAATAGAGGAGATTTTGATGTTAGATTTAGTGGTAGGCACCATAACAACTGGCCTTTTATGGTCTTTGTTAGCGGTTGGTGTTTTCATCACCTTCCGTGTATTAGATGTGGCTGACTTAACCGTAGAAGGTACGTTTCCAATGGGGGCGGCCATTTCTGCAATTTTAATTACAAGTGGTATGAACCCAATCCTATCTATTTTGATTGCCGGCATTGGCGGTATGGCCGCAGGTGCTGTAACAGGCTGGATTCATACTAAATTGAAGATCCCTGCATTGCTAGCTGGTATCTTAACAATGATTGCTTTATACTCCATTAATCTTCATATTATGGGTAAAGCTAACGTATCTTTGCTTCGTATGGATACAATTTATACAATTATCGGTAGTGTACTTCATACAGCAAATATGTGGTCTGCAGCTATCGTAGGTATCATCGTAGCTGTTGTAGTTTGCTTATTACTATTCTGGTTCTTCGGTACAGAAATTGGTACAGCATTACGTGCAACAGGTGTTAATCCTCAAATGATTCGTGCCCAAGGCGTAAACACAGACAACATGATCGTTCTTGGCCTTTTGATTTCCAACGGTTTTGTTGGTATGTCTGGTGCATTGATTGGCCAATTCCAAGGCTTTGCCGACGTAGGTATGGGTATTGGTACTATTGTAATCGGTTTGGCTTCCGTAATTATCGGTGAGGTAGTATTTGGTACAAAATCCTTTGTACGTAGCCTCATCGCTGTAGTACTTGGTTCTATCGTATATCGTATCGTTATTGCGGCTGTACTCTATATGGGGATGCCACCAAACGATTTGAAATTATTCACTGCTATTCTTGTTGCCATCGCGCTTTCCTTGCCTACATTGAAAGCAAAATGGTTGGCTCGTTAAGGAGGACACTATGTTAGAAGTAAAAAATATGGTAAAAACCTTCTTTAAGGGCACAATCAATGAAAAAACTGCTCTTCAAGGTATTGAGCTTCGATTAGAAGAAGGCGATTTCTGTACTGTAATTGGTGGTAATGGTGCTGGTAAAAGTACGTTGCTAAACTCCATCGCTGGTGTGTTCCCAGTTGATGAAGGCTCCATTACTATTAATGATATTGATGTCACAAAAATGCCAGAATACAAACGTGCTAAATACATTGGCCGTGTATTCCAAGACCCTATGGTTGGTACGGCCGGTAATATGCAAATTGAGGAAAACTTGATCCTTGCTATGCGCCGTGGTAAAAACTTAGGTCTTAAATGGGCTTTCAAAGATAGTGAACAAGCATTCTTTAAAGAACGCCTTGCATTATTAGGTTTAGGCCTTGAAGACCGTTTGTCTGCTCGTATGGCTTATTATCTGGTGGTCAACGCCAATCTATTACATTATTGATGGCTACTATGCTTCGTCCAGACCTTTTATTACTAGACGAACATACAGCGGCTCTTGACCCTAAGACGGCAGAAAATGTTTTGCAATTAACAGATAAACTCGTGTCAGAACATAACTTAACAACTCTTATGATTACTCATAATATGCGTGATGCATTGCGCTTTGGTAATCGCCTCATCATGATGGATGCTGGTCGCATTATTTATGATGTAAAAGGAGAAGAAAAGAAAAAATTAACAGTTGCTGATTTATTACAAAAATTTGAAGTAGCTGGTGAAGGTGCATTAAGTGACCGTATGATGCTTGGTGCAAAATAATAGAAGAGGGCTGTGGCCCTCTTTTATTTATGACATATCTTTACAAGTTACGGAACATACTGTATACTAAATAAGGTCGTAAGACATATCGTAAGCGAAGTATTCGAATCTCCAACGGTTACTTAAGCTTATCGGGATTATTTATTTTTTAGGAGGTAACATTAATGTTAACTACAGAAGCTAAATTAGCAGTAATTAAAGAATACGCTACTCATGAAGGTGACACTGGTTCTCCAGAAGTACAAGTTGCGATTTTGACAAGCCGCATCCAATACTTAACAGATCACTTGAAAGAACACAAAAAAGACCATCATTCCCGTCGTGGTTTGTTGAAATTGGTTGGTCAACGCCGTAACATGCTTGACTACCTTCGTCGTAAAGATATCGAACGTTACCGTTCCCTTATCGAACGTCTTGGTCTTCGTAAATAATAAAACTAGCCGTCCTATAGGACGGCTTTTTTTATTTGATTTCTCTATGTTATAATAACGATAGGCAAAGGGAAACGAATGCCGATAATCTATTGTGGCAACACGAAAAAAGGACAGAGCGGCAACTCTGTCCTTTTTATTGTGCTAATTGCTATAATAATTAGCTTATTTTTTCTTGATGATATATAATAAGAAGGTATACATATAAGAAGATTTTTAGGAGGAATAGGAATGGAACAATTCCAAATGGACCTAGCTGGTCGTACGCTTACGATCGAGACTGGGGAACTTGCAAAACAAGCTGGCGGTGCTGTAATGGTTGGTTATGGCGATACTCGTGTACTCGTTACCGCTACAGGTTCTAAAGAGGCGAAGGATATCGATTTCTTCCCACTTACAGTAGACTATGAAGAAAAAATGTACGCTGTTGGTCGTTTACCAGGTGGCTTTATTAAACGTGAAGCACGTCCACCTGAATCTGCGATTTTGAATAGCCGTTTGATTGACCGTCCTATTCGTCCATTATTCGATAAAGGTGTACGTAATGAAGTACACGTAGTAGCAACAGTTATGTCCGTTGATCAAGATTGTGATCCTGCAATCTGTGGTATGATTGGTGCATCTGCAGCATTGTCTATTTCTGATATTCCTTGGAATGGTCCTATTGCAGGCGTTCGCATGGGCCGTATCAATGGTGAATTTGTTGTTAATCCAACAAAAGAACAATTGGAAGCAACAGACCTTAATATCGTTGTAGCTGGTACAAAAGATGCCATCCTCATGGTTGAAGGTGGTGCTCAAGAGGTTCCAGAAGAAACTATTCTTGAAGTTATCATGGCAGCTCATGAAGAAATCAAAAAAATTGTAGCTTTCCAAGAAGACATGAAAGCTAAAGTAGGCAAGGAAAAACGCGTATTCGAAAGCAAAGACGTGCCTGCTGAAATCGCTGATGCAGTTCGTGCCTATGGTCATGATAAACTTGATGCAGCAGTACGTTGTGCAGATAAACAACAACGTGATGCACAAGAAAGCGAAGTACGTGCAGATGTATTAGCTCACTTTGAAGAAATCTATCCAGATAACTTGGCGGATGTAAATAAAGCATTTGACGCAATGACAAAAGAAATCGTTCGTCATATGATTACTGTTGAAAAAATCCGTCCAGATGGCCGTAAGCTTGATGAAGTACGTCCTATCTCTTGCCGTACAGGTGTATTACCTCGTACACATGGTTCTGGCTTATTTACACGTGGTCAAACTCAAGTATTGAACGTTGCTACTGTAGCACCATTGTCTGAAACTCAAACAATTGATGGCATTGGTTTAGAAACAGAAAAACGTTATATCCACCACTATAATTTCCCATCCTTCTCCGTAGGGGAAACTCGTTCTTCCCGTGGCCCTGGTCGTCGTGAAATTGGTCATGGTGCGTTGGCTGAACGTGCATTGGTACCTGTAATTCCTAGCGAAGAAGAATTCCCATATGCATTGCGTCTAGTATCTGAAGTATTGGAATCTAATGGTTCTAGCTCCATGGCATCTGTATGTGGTTCTACATTATCTTTGATGGATGCTGGTGTACCTATTAAAGCTCCTGTAGCTGGTATTGCAATGGGTCTTGTAACACAAGGTGAACACTACACAATCTTAACAGATATTCAAGGTATGGAAGATGCTCTTGGCGATATGGACTTCAAGGTTGCTGGTACAGCTAAGGGCGTAACTGCTATTCAAATGGATATCAAGATTTCTGGCTTGTCCCGTGAAATCCTTCATGAAGCATTAGAACAAGCTCATAAAGGCCGTATGCATATTATGGGCATCATGCTTGATACAATTTCTGAACCACGTCAACAAATGTCTCAATACGCTCCACGTATTATTACAATGAAAATTGATCCAGATAAGATTCGCGATGTAATCGGTTCTGGCGGTAAAGTAATTCGTGGTATCATCGATGAAACAGGTGCAAAAATTGACATCGAAGATGACGGTACAGTATTCATTGCTTCTGTAGACCAAGAAGGTGCTGCTAAAGCTCAACAAATCATCGAAAACCTTACTAAAGAGGTTGAAGTAGGTGAAGTATACCTTGGTAAAGTAACTCGTTTGATGGCCTTTGGTGCTTTCGTAGAGGTATTACCAGGTAAAGAAGGTCTTGTACACATTTCCAAGCTCGCAAAAGAACGTGTTGAAAATGTAGAAGATGTAGTAAATGTAGGCGATGAGATTATGGTAAAAGTTATCGAAATCGATAAACAAGGCCGTATCAACTTGTCCCGTAAAGATTGTTTAAAATAAGAGGTGTTACATGGATATTCGTGGCTTTGAAGTAGTTTCTGCTTTTGAAGAACAAGATATCAATTTACCAACCCGTAAAACAACAGAAAGCGCAGGTTACGATATTGAATGCGCTGAAGCTGTTACATTAGAACCAGGTCAAGTAGTATTAGTGCCAACAGGTATTAAAGCTTTCATGGCATACGATGAATATCTTGCCATTCACATTCGTTCTAGCATGGCCATTAAACGCCATCTAGCACTTGTAAATAGCACAGGCATTATCGATAGCGATTACTACAACAATGAGGATAACGAGGTCATATCATGATCGCTCTACTCAATTATGGTAAAGAAACAGTTTCCCTTGAAAAAGGTGAACGCGTTGCGCAAGGTATTTTCTCTAAATACCTTATCACTAACGATGACGATGCTACAGGCGTACGTACAGGTGGTATCGGTAGCACTGGTACAATGTAAACTACATATAATTCTGAATAGAATGGTGAAAGTCGCTCAACTGATGTTGGGCGGCTTTTTATAATTATATTTAGTTATAATTATATTAAGTTATGAATTATATATATTTATTTCTCTGTGTGGTATCATAATAGTTATAAACATTAAGGAGGCTATTATGGCAATTAGCAAAGAGATACAAAAGTCTAGCGAAATGAAATTTGATGGTAAACTAATTAAAGTTACTTATGATATAGCTGATGTAAATGGTAATGAAGCATGGCGTGAGGTTGTTCATCATCCTGGTGCTACAGCTATTGTGGTTGTTACTGAAGATAATAAGATTGTAATGGAACGTCAATTCCGTTATGCTTTGCAACAGCCTTTGCTTGAAATTCCAGCGGGTAAATTAGATCCTAATGAAGAGCCTCTTAACTGTGCGAAACGTGAGTTAGCAGAGGAAACAGGTTATCGTGCGAACCAATGGATTCCGTTGGGCACAATTGCAACAAGTCCTGGCTTCTGTAATGAAGTGCTACATTTATATTTAGCAAAAGATCTTACTATGGGCGAAACTAATTGGGATCCAGACGAATATGTGGAACTTGAGTATTTTACTTTACCTGAATTATTAGAGGCTATCAAGGCGGAGCAAATTAAGGATAGCAAATCTTTGGCAGCCCTTATGCTAGCAATGCCGTACCTCAAATAATATTACATAATAGGAGGATATATGTTTAAACGAATTATCCTATTAGTTATGGACTCTGTTGGTATTGGTCATGCCGTGGATGCTGCAAAATTTGGTGATGAAGGTTCTAATACATTAGGTCATATTGAATCAACAGCAGGTCAAATCCATTGTCCTAATTTAAAATCTATCGGTTTAGGTCGCATTGCTGATATTGCAGATACCGGTGAAAGCATCAAAGGTGCTTTTGGTCGCATGGCAGAGCTCAGCACTGGTAAAGATACAACAAGTGGTCATTGGGAGATGATGGGGCATCCTGTTACGGTTCCATTCCCAACCTTTTACGAGGTTTTCCAAAAGAATTAATGGATACTTTCACAAAGGAAACGGGCTATGGTTATTTAGGTAATGAAGTTGCATCTGGTACAGAAATTATTGAACGTTTAGGGGCTGAACATATTAAAACAGGTAAGCCTATCGTATATACGTCAGCCGATTCGGTATTTCAAATTGCAGCCCATGAGGATGTGATTCCTTTAGATGAACTATATCGTATATGCCAAATTACCCGTGATAAGGTTTGCGTTGGAGATTACTATGTAGGCCGTATTATCGCACGCCCATTTGTAGGTGAACTTGGTAGTTTTGTACGCACATCTAACCGTCATGACTATAGTCGCATGCCAGAGAAAAAAATGGTACAACAAGAGTTACAAGATGCGGATGTTCCAACTGTAGCAGTCGGTAAAATTGGAGATATTTATGCGCATGTTGGTTGGGATGAAAGTTATCCTACAAAATCTAATGCCCATGGTATGAATATGGTTCCGTATCTATTAGGGGCTACATTTGATTACGGTCTTATGATGGTTAATCTTGTTGAGTTTGATAGCCTTTACGGTCATCGCAGAAATGTAGAAGGCTATAAACGAGGTATTGAAGATTTTGATTACCAACTTGGTGGTTTAATACCAATGCTCAATGATGACGATTTATTGCTTATTACTGCGGACCATGGTAATGATCCAACCTGGAAGGGAACAGATCATACCCGTGAATTAGTACCTATTCTTGGATATAGTCCACGAATGAATGGGCCTATAGACCTCGGCGATAGAAAAAGTTTTGCAGACATTGGGGAAACAGTTTTAGAAAACTTTGGTTTAAAACAATGGGGCATTGGAACATCGTTTTTAGAGAAACTTAGTAAATAATTTTCTCATATGTTTTTAGTATATTTAGGTTTAGAATACTATATTGCTACTTATGTACGACAATAAAAATAATTTTCTCATATGTTTTTAGTATATTTAGGTTTAGAATACTATATTGCTACTTATGTACGACAATAA